>JARRRL010000163.1:0-11473 GCA_037380725.1 Gammaproteobacteria bacterium
CACGATCATCATCACGACTTAAACCTACGCGCGGCTTACTTACATGTCATCACAGATGCCTTAACGTCATTTCTAGCCATCGTTGCCCTATTTGGCGGTAAAGTATGGAATGCGAATTGGCTTGACCCTGTGATGGGTATCGTGGGAGCCATCTTGGTGATCGTTTGGGCTGTTGGTTTAATTAAAAATACGGCCAATGTATTACTCGATGCCGAGATGGATAAACCCATCGCCCAGCATGTGAAGAAATGCGTATGTTCAAATATTTTAGAATCTGAAATTACAGATTTCCATTTATGGCGCGTCGGGAAAAAACATTACGCTTGCATCTTAGCCATCTCCACAAACTCGGCAGTTACGCCCGATGATGCGAAGGCAAAGCTGCAAGATGTCAATGAGCTGGTCCATGTGACCGTTGAAGTGAATGATTCTCTCATTTAAGGGTGCGCTCTTTCTGCAAAGAGCTGATAATTCAATTCCATTTTTTCAGAAATGGTTTAACTCCGCCAAAGCGTTTTCGAAACCCGTCGTACCGTCTATGAAAGATCCAGATCTGATATCCAGTCAAGGCAACAACCCGACTTGCACCCACTTTAACCGCTCACTTCATTCTAAGGCGTCTGACGCTTGCTTTTGATATAATCACGCAAACTCCGTAGCGAGACATTCATAACGACCATCGAAACAACAGAGGTTCTTCATGCCTGAGTATCGCTCACACACCTCCACCGCTGGACGCAACATGGCCGGCGCTCGCGCCTTATGGCGCGCCACCGGAATGAAAGACGATGATTTTCAAAAGCCCATTATCGCCGTGGTGAACTCCTTTACCCAATTCGTGCCCGGTCATGTCCATCTCAAAGACCTCGGCCAACTGGTGGCGCGGCAAATCGAGCAAGCGGGCGGCGTAGCCAAAGAGTTTAATACCATCGCAGTGGATGACGGCATTGCCATGGGACATGACGGCATGCTTTACAGTCTGCCCAGTCGTGACCTGATCGCCGATTCCGTCGAATACATGATAAATGCTCATTGTGCAGATGCCATGGTCTGCATATCAAACTGCGATAAAATTACGCCCGGTATGCTTCTGGCCGCCATGCGCTTGAACATTCCCGTTGTGTTCGTTTCCGGTGGTCCAATGGAAGCCGGCAAAACGGCCCTGGCCGATCATGGACTTGATTTGGTGGACGCCATGGTAATCGCTGCAGACGATACCGTTTCCAATGACACCGTTTTGGATTACGAACGCAATGCCTGCCCAACCTGTGGATCGTGTTCCGGTATGTTCACCGCAAACAGCATGAATTGTTTAACCGAGGCCCTGGGCTTAAGTTTGCCCGGAAACGGCTCATTGCTCGCCACACACAAAGATCGAAAAGCCTTGTTTGAACGCGCCGGTCGCTTAATCGTTGACATCACCAAACGCCATTACGAACACGATGACTTTTCTGTATTGCCGCGCAACATCGGCAGCAAAGCCGCGTTTGAAAACGCCATGGCCTTAGACATCGCCATGGGCGGCAGCACCAATACGATCTTACACTTGCTGGCCATCGCGCATGAAGGCAACATCGATTTTGATTTAAACGACATCGATCGCTTAAGCCGAAAAATTCCTCAACTGTGTAAAGTCGCCCCCAATACGCAGAAATACCACATGGAAGACGTACACCGCGCCGGTGGCGTCATGGCTATTTTGGGAGAATTAAACCGCGCGGGTCTGCTGAACGATCAATGCCCCACCGTATATGCGCCCAGCCTGCAAGAGGCGCTAAACCAATGGGACATTATGCAAAACCCAACGGATGAGGCCATCCAATTATACCGAGCCGGTCCAGCCGGCATCCAAACTCAAGACGCTTTCAGTCAAGATCGCCGTTGGCCCAGTTTGGACGCCGACCGCCACAATGGATGTATCCGCGATCTGGAACACGCCTACTCCACCGAAGGTGGCTTAGCGGTGCTGTTCGGAAATTTGGCGGAACAAGGATGCGTGGTGAAAACCGCAGGTGTTTCTGAAGAAAACCTTGTTTTTGAAGGCGTCGCCTACGTCACTGAATCTCAAGACGATGCTGTACACGCTATTTTATCGGACCACATCAAGCCAGGTACCGTGATGATTGTGCGTTACGAAGGTCCTCAAGGTGGACCAGGCATGCAAGAAATGCTGTACCCAACCTCCTATTTGAAGTCAAAAGGTCTCGGTAAAACATGCGCACTGCTTACGGATGGTCGTTTCTCTGGTGGGACTTCCGGTCTCTCCATTGGACATGTGAGCCCCGAAGCCGCTGCGGGAGGCACAATCGCTTTGGTGGAAACCGGTGATGTGATTCGGATCGATATTCCCAAACGACGGATTGACGTACTGGTAGACGACGCCACACTCGCCACACGGCGCGCGGCACAAAATACAGCAGGTTGGCGCCCCGCTCGCGAGCGTCCACGACGCGTTTCCCCTGCCTTAAAAGCGTACGCACTGCTAGCAACCAGCGCTGACCAAGGCGCTGTGCGTGATGTAGCAAAACTTAATCGTTTGAGTGACAAGGCACCGCAGGCAGAACTTTAATAGAAACCTTGAACAGAAACCTTGGAAAATACAATCGATTAGAAATTCAGCGTCGAGAGCGAACCAAACTCGTCCACAAACACGGGCAGGTGGGCCCACGAAAACTCTCGACGCAAACCAATATCCTCAATGACACGAATGTCCAGCGCACCATAGGCACGACGCAATTCGGTCAATTGACGTAAAGGCGGCATTTCCAACAAAATCACCACTACGCCTGCAAACGTGGGATTTCCTTGTAGAGTAATCAATACGCGTGCAATGTCTATATCGACAGGTAAAATGACCATCGGACGCTTCGGTGGTAAATGCAATCGACTGCGATCTTCTTCAGCAAAGTGCTGTTGTTGCTGCACCACCTTGCGATCTTCGCCCAGCGCCTTCAACCAACTCGCCGCCAAAGCTTGTCTCGTCTTCTCGTTGCGCGCCGCCTGTTCAGGCGGTGCCGCTTCGGCTTCGGATGCCTTACGTTCCATAAACAACGCCATGGCGTCTTTTCGCAAGGCCTCCAGCTCGGCATCCGAGGGGTGCTCCGCCACACCGATCGGCACGCGCAATACGAGCGCAAACATAAGCACACTAAGCGCAATAAATGTTATCGAAGAGTAACTGGTCATCGACACAAATCATAAACAACTGCAACGATCGTGCAACAACATTCCCTCACCTTTTCCTTCAAAAAGGCTTAACCAAGGACCAGTTCCTCATCAAAGGGTTTGTTCTGTTTAAAAAATAGCCGTTTATAGATCACCATACGGGCGATTATGCCACCTGCGAAACGGCAAAGCCCAATTCAGCAATGCTCTCCTCCGCCACCTCAAGTATCCCAAGGCCAATGGGTTTCTGCACTTCCAATCCTTCCAAATAATAATCCACACTGGTCAGCGCATCAGCGAGGGTTTCCAGATCGAAGTTACTGGGTAATTCGCCCGCCGCACCATAGACAATGCGTTGCTGGATAAATGCTTTACACGCCGCCACAATATTAGCCGCTCGCGACAAACACAAAAAATTCAACGCGCCGACCACATCATGCAAAACATCCGGCACTGTCTGAACGTGTATTTTATCCATCTTTGAATCCAAATAGAGCGTTATTTTTTTCGTCGCTTGCGACAACGCAATCCGTGCCTGCGTCACCACAACCGCATACGCTTCATCCAATAAATTTAAGGCCACCCCACCGGATTCAGAAGCGGGAAGACGCAAGGTATCGGCTTCAGGCTCTACCGTTTGTGATACGTTCGATCGATTGTATTTGTTCACCAAAATCGATAATGATTGTTCCGTATACAACACCGCATCAGCCACTTTTCGAAACGCCTCATCCGACAGCGGCTGCGCATCGGTAATCCAAATTCGAATTTCCTGAACCTGCTCACGCAAATGAGTGCTGGCTTCCAGCATCCCCAACATCGCCATGGTGGAAGATATGCGGCTGAGTGTGTCCGCCAACTCTTGAATACTGGCTTGGTCGACAAAAATACCTCGGGCGCCACTGTCCAAAGTATCTTTAATTGACGTGATTTCCTCGAGCATATTTCCCACGACCGTACCAATGATTGTACCGCCCGGGCCATTCATTAATTTACGCTGTTCCTGTAGCTCGGCGTCCGTCATGCCAATACCCGACAAGCCAAAACTGTGCTTCACATCTTGCGTGTACTGCCCATCGCTGTTCGACAACGTAACGAGATACAAGCACTCACGCAGCAAGTCTAAAGGCATTAACTCATTCAGATAGGATGCCCCTTCGCTCACCAAACGTTTCATTTCTCGATCAATTCGACTCAGCACTATTTTACGTGCCGTGGTGAGCTGTACGGCCCCAATGGAAAACGACTCCAACACCGCCAAACTGACCCACCACAATTGCGCTAAGGGCACATCACCGGTAAGTCGAGCGAAACGCTCAACGGATCGCGTCATCATTTTAATATTGGTGTCCACAGACTCATTGCGCACCACACCCAGTAAACCCACCTGAAACAGTTGTCGCAGTCGACGTGCTCGACGCGGTATTTCGTTCAGATCCACGACCTCAACGGCATCCACTAAAGGGGTATCTTCCAACTGGCGCACCGGAATATCGACTTCAGAAAAATCAAATTCGCTGACCAGACTAAGCCCCAATTGACATCGCAACTCATTGATCGCGGGAACCAAGAGCACCGGAACCGAACGTTGCTTGCAATAAACAAACTCAATGTAATGCGACAACACCAATAGACCGTGTCCAAGGCTAAGTAACCTGGCTTCCCGATTGGCAGTCTGTACGCCTTCCATCAGTTGCGTAATCGCCATTTCCATATCACTGACCAGCACTTCCGCTCCAGCCAAATTGATGAGCGTGAATACACCACGCAGCTGGTGCAACAAGGCTTGCCCCTGGATCAATCTCTCCGTGTCTTCTTGATTTTCTAAAAAGACTCGAAGATGACTTTCGATTTGTTTTAAAGTGGCATCCACTTCCTGTTTAACCAGATTCAGTGATGCCATTCCATCCATTTTCATCATGAGTCGCTAACTGCTCCAACGCACCCCAAGTTTACCATCCCTAGTCTTCGCAAATAGTCTTCACAAACATACAACGTCGATACGATTCATAGGTAAACGTGATTTAAGATTAAACAACACGCAAACGGAAATCATAGTCGCATAAAATCAGTATAGGCAAGATCTTGCCTCAGCAGGGATTTTTGCTCTTTGACGGTCAAATTGACCCGATCAGGGGGCGAAACCCCATATAATTGATTATAACAAATACACATATCACGCATGTTTCTAAAGTCAATAATAGTAAACATATATCACATTACCACAAAGGAAAACGAGTCCCATGAACTTAGGTCAAGCATTTTGGCGAAATTTTCTCGGATCCAGCCCCCCGATCTATAAAGGTGTGGTTCTCGCCTTCCTCATCCTGAACCCACTGGCGCTTATCCGTTTTGGTTACACGGTAAGCGCAGGGCTGATTCTAATGGAATTTATCGTTCTCCTGCTGATGCGACTCGCCTGCCACCCCTTACAAGCCGGTGGACTCATTGCGCTTCAAGCCGTCATCATGGGTTTGACCACGCCCGCTGCCATCACAGAAGATCTTCTCCGCATTTACCCGGTTTTTATTCTGATCATATTTATGTTGAGTGGTATTTTATTCGCCAGAGAACTCCTGTTTGTGTTGTTTACCCGTATTTTTTTGCGAATCGCTCCGCAAGCCACGCCCACACGCTGGCGGTGGACTCGACGCTCACGGAATCGGATCAGAACGACTTTCGGCGCTTCTTACGCGGTCTGCTCATGCACAGTGTCGTTGGCGCTTCACTCGGTGGGGTTTGCACACTGATTGGCGAACCACAGAATCTTCTGATCGGCAACGCTGCAGGATGGCGTTTTGTTGAATACTTCCAGCACCTGGCGCCCGTCAGTCTCCCCGTACTAATCGCCGGCACGTTTACCTGCATACTGCTTGAACGCTTCAAGGCCTTCAATTATGGTCATTCTTTGACGGAGCCAGCGCGCTCAGCACTGACCGCGCATCTGAACAAGCGGTATAAGATCCAGAAAGACACCCAAACCCTCGCCCGCTTATGGGTCCAAGCCATCGCACTGGGCATGATGATACTCGCTCTGGTGCTGCAATCGATTGATATCGGTTTGTTGGGACTCGTGTTGCTCATTGTCATTACCGCAGCAAACGGCATCACCGATCAAAAACAAATCGGATCAGCCTTTGTGGAATCCCTGCCCTTCGCCGCGCTACTGGTGGTATTTTTTACTGTGGTTTCCGCGACGCAACAGCAACATTTGCTGCAACCCGTGTTTCACTGGCTGGCGCAACTGCGCGCCATTGAGCAACCCAGTTGGTATTTCTTCACCTCGGGTCTTCTGTCTTGTATCAGTGACAGCGTATTCACGGCGACCATATACATCAATGAGATTTCAGATGCACTGGACGGCGCCGTTATCGCTCGCGCACATTTTGATCGTCTTGCCATCGCCATTAGCGCAGGGACCAGTGCACTCAGCATCGCCACCCCTCATGGTCAGAGCGCCTTTTTGTTAATACTTGCCAGCGGACTTGCAAGACGCATCACGCTTTCTTACCGACAAATTATTATGATGACAGTGCCGTACACCCTTGTTGTGGGTGCTGTGAGTTACGTATGCGTACGATATGCATTGCCGTAACGATAAACAGCCATAACAGCTAAAACAGCCGTAACGGCTAAAACAAAGAACTAGGCATGAGGTGGGAAATACCCCTTAACGGTAGATCGGCTGCCCTCGATAAAGCCCTTTGAATTCAAGACCATTTCGATAACGCACGTATTCGCGACCTTTATACGTAATCTTCTCTTCTTGTACGGGTTTTGCGGGTCGTTCGGGCATCTCTTCTGGCATCACCGGTACAGATTCCGGTACCTCTTGTGAGAGCGCTTGTGTGAATGCTTGTGAGATCATCATGCTCTCATGTTGCACAGTCTGTGCTGCGGTATCTGCAAGGTCCCACGGCTTCATCGTCGTGAAATCGTAATCCGTCACCGTTGGGCTTGAATCATTCTCCGCTCTTTCAACCGAGCCGCCTCCCACAATACCTCCCACCAACGCCGACTTCACGGTCTGTGGCGCGTAGCGAGCCAATCGTATCATGGCTTGTTTCAACGGCAAACTTTCAACTATATCAGCGTACTCCAGCAAATCTTCTAGAAAATCAGGATGAGACAGTTTCAAACGAATGCTTAATTCCTGTTCCACTGCAACAATACACGCTTTAGCAGCAGCCATTGCTTTTGCATTCAGCATCCAGGATAGATCGGCCATGAGCACTTCCTTTTTCTCTGATTTCCATCGGTCATTGCACTTTGCTATTGCACTATTACAAACAACCCGATCGATCCAAGCAAAGACACGCTTCACGCGCGCATCCGATTTGCAATCACCCTCACAGTAATCGTATGACACGAACTACGAACTAAAAGCCTAGCTCAAAATCGCTCACCGATGAGCAATTCCTTTACGTTTCAATCATTTTTATATGCACTTTGTCAATCAGTTCACGTTTAACGATTGCTTGACACTTAGTCGTTGAGTATTGTTCAAAACGAGCCCAGCGCAAGCGCAAAGCAACTGGACATTCGCCAGCCAAACCCATAAAGTCTCACGTCATCACTTTGAACTCCTCAATACGTTTCATCATTCACGCTTATTCATTGGGTAAACCAAGCATAAGTAAACCGAGCATAAGTAAACCGAGCAATAGGAGTAAGTACATGGGATTCCTCACGGGTAAAAAAGCATTGATTCTGGGTATCGCAAACCAGAAATCCATCGGATACGGTATCGCGCAAGCAATGGCGGCTCAAGGCGCTGAGCTCGCCTTGACGTATCAGAACGATCGTCTTAAAAAACGCATTGAAGCTTGCGCTAAAGAAACAGGCGCCAGTTTAGTTGTGCAATGCGACGTCACCGTCCCAGCTGAGATCGACACTCTGTTTGCCGAATTGAAAGAAAAGTGGGGAAGTTTTGATATTTTGGTTCATTCCATTGGCTTCGCGCCTGCGCATGAACTGGAAGGTGATTTTTTAGAAAACTCCACACTAGAAGGCTTCCAAATTGCGCACAGCATCAGTGCTTACAGTTTGGTTGAACTGTGCAAAAAAGCGAAGCCCCTGTTATCCAAAACCGGTGCTGTTATTACGCTCAGCTATCTCGGCGCCGAGCGCATCTTCCCCAACTACAACGTCATGGGGCTCGCTAAGGCCAGTTTGGAATCCGCAAGCCGTTACTTAGCGGGTAGTTTGGGTGAGCAAGGCGTACGCGTGAATACCATTTCAGCCGGCCCCATTCGTACCCTCGCCGCATCGGGTATTAAGAAATTCCGCACCATGCTGCAATACGCTGAGCAGTTCTCGCCATTGGGCCGCAACGTCACCACAGAAGAAGTCGGTAATGCAGCAGCGTTTTTGTGTTCCGATCTCGCCAGCGGCATCACAGGACAGACCATCTATGTGGATGCCGGCTTTAACATCGCCGGATTACCCCTGCGGGAAGTTACCGAGGACAATGAAAAGTCAGCGACACCCAGCACGCAAGGCGAAACCGAATTGGTTGAATAAATCGAATCTGGTCAGCGATAAAACCACTATTCATATGGGGTGCTGCAGCGCCCCTTTTTCTCATTCCTCACGTCTCCGCTCTGACGCCTCAGAAAAAATGAGCCTTACTATGAATAGAATCGTGATGTCCCTGCTCGCACCATTCCTGCTCACACCATTGATGGTAGCGCTGCTTACGTTTATCCACATCGATGCCGCCGTCAGCGCCGACGCTTCCGAAGCCCCACCAACAAACCCATCCGATATAAAACGATTGCCCGACCTTCATCATTCAGCGTGGGTTGACATCAAGGATCATCATCGACTCAAAATTCTCGCGCAAACTGATCACGATTTGTTTTACCTATGGGGTTATTTCCACGCGAGCGATCGTTTTTTCCAAATGGATGTAAATCGACGACACATCACCGGCGAACTCGCTGAATTGCTTGGTGAATCCGCCTTACCCGAAGACTACCGCAACCGTATGCTTGGCGTGCGCGCTGCTGCCGAACGCTCCTGGCATCTCCTCGATGAGACCTCGCAATCCGCTCTTCGCGCGTATGCCCAAGGCGTTAACGCTTTCCTGGATCGCCATACCTTACCTACTGAATACTCAACCTTGAATTTAACCCATGCTCGTCCGTGGACCCCCATCGATTCCATTGTCATCGCCAAGTCCTTGATGATGTATCTGTCTTTGCGCCTGGATATCGAACGCACAGACAAACGGCAACGTTATGTGGAATCGGGTAAAACAAACGCGGAACACTCAGCTGCTGTCGGAAGCAACTGGTGGGCCGTCAGCGGTGAACACAGCAAAACCGGCTTTCCGCTCGTCGCCAACGATCCGCACTTACCTACCGAATGGCCCGGTGTTTTTCACCCCGTGCACCTACGCGTTACCAAAGATCCTCAACAGGGTCATCTCAACGCGGCAGGTGCCAGCATCCCAGGCATTCCCGCGATCGCGCATGGACAAAACCAAAGCGTACTCTGGAGTTCAACCACTAATTACCTGGATGTCAGTGACGTGTTTTTGGATCAATTGGTCTCTGCCGCAGCTCCGTCCGCAAACGGCAAGGCCTGCCAAGCCAGCAGTGGTCTGTGTATCGTGAGCGAAGGTGTTTTTCACGATGTGATCATCACGCCACAAACCTACCGCGTCAACGCATCAAGCACCACGCGCCCCGATCGCATCGTTGCCGTTGATGCGCCCGAACCGTACCAAAACACCGCCCATGTTCCATTCCGAACGTTTGGACCTGTACTGCGCGTGTTGAAACCAGCGACCTCACATCAACCGGGTCAAGCGTTGGTTTTACAATACACCGGTTTTGCTGGCACCCGAGAACTGCAAGCACTCTTAGGCTGGATGCGTACGAAAACGCTAGACGAATTTCAAGCCAGTCTGTTCTATTTTGAAGTGGGTAGTCAAAATTGGTTGGTCACGGATGCCTCGGGTCATTTGGCCTATTTCAGTAGCGCAAAGTCGCCATTGCGCACTGATCTGGAAGCTGGACATGTTGAGGGCCTCGGTCCCGCCTTTATTCGTCCAGGTGACGGAAAAGCCAATTGGGTTCGCCAACACAAGCCCGCATCGGGTGACCCGACAAGAAACAATTTAAGCGCATCACTGTTCAACACATCATTGGATAGCCTCAGCACGCTGCCTGCAACGGAAATGCCTCACATCATCGATCCACCCAGTGGCCTGTTGATAAACGCCAACAACGACCCAAGCGGCCAAACACTGGACGGTCACCTGTACAATCAAGCGCGCCTCAGCGATAACAGTAAGATTTATTATTTAAGTCACGATTACGCCGATGGACTGCGCGCCAAACGCATTACCGATCGGTTGTACCAGCACATGGGAATAACACAGCCGCTCGACGATCACCGTGCCGCGCTCGCTTCGACCCTCACTCCGAAGCATACAAAATCCTCACAGCAAACGCTGTTTTCAGCCGCCGATTTCCGAGCCATTCAACTGGAACAGTATCAACAAGACGCGCAACGCTTGCTCCCCCACTTGTTAGCCAGCCACCAGCGACGCTGTACAGACAGCAGAGCAGCGCAAACCGAAACACCTTTTAGCGAGCTGTGCCACAGCGCTTTTTTAAAAAAAGCCATTTCACTATTCGCACAGTGGAATTACACCACGCCAACAGGCATTGATTGGCATACGGCGCAACTCAGCTCGAACGCCGCCGAACGACAGCACAGTTTAGCCGCTACGTATTACCATTTATGGCGTGCCCACTTGATTCGAAGTATGATTTACACTCCCTTGGAAGCGTACGCCCTCCCCAAACCTCCCGGACGACTGGCGCTACGGGCCTTAATTCGACGCATCAACACCGATACATTTTCTTGTACCGGCGCATCTGGTTTGGATTTTTGTGGCGACTCCACATCATCTTTATCGCTTTCAGATGACGCACGACGTGATTACGCGTTACTCGATGCGCTACAAACTGTGCACGAAACCCTCAGCAGCCCCACATATGCCGCGCATTTAAGCAAAACAGGTTTGAATGAGTGGGTCTGGGGTACGCTGCATCGTCAACAATTTGTTCATGCTCTGGACTCGAACAACGCGCTGACCTTTTCCATTCCGTCTAATCAGGTGCTAGCACGTTATGCCGCATGGCAAGGATTTCCCCGCTCGGGAGGCTATGAGACGGTCAACGCCGCTCCCATCGCACCAGACGCCATTATGCTTTCAGACATGATTTCTCATTATGGTCCAGCGCGACGCGTGATTGGTCACGCCAGAAAAAACTGGTTTCGGCGCATCATG
>JARRRL010000164.1:0-7953 GCA_037380725.1 Gammaproteobacteria bacterium
CAAAATCGTTTACAGCTTTTTCCGACAACGCCTCATCCACATACTGTTCCAATCGAGAGAAAACACCGGGGGAAGTCACCCTCAAAACTCCAGCGGACAATAACTCCGGCAGAACGCGAACCTCACCCAACACCACAGGTAAAGCTTTTACCGGCGCGTTGCTGATATGATCCGCCATGTCTGTCGCCGTGATCATATTGCGATCCGACTGCGCTAGTGTTTCCATATACGCCTGAAACTGTATCGCTGAGCGCGCACCTTGCCACACAGCAAGACCAGCAATAAGTCCTCCCAAAAAAAGCAATGCAATTACGCGGTCTTGATGTCGAGCACGCGTAAACGCTCGAAAAAAAGCCTCAACATCCGACCAACGCTTGCGAGCTTTCGGCTTCAAAACCCGACTTAACACTGGCCATTGGGTATAGCGAACGCTTCGCGGTTTAGGCCAATTGTTCGATTGACGTTCATTGGGAGCACGCCCGGACAATGCCTCATACAGCATAGTTGCAAAGGCGTAAACATCATCCTGAACTGTCACCGCTTCATCGTTTTTTATGGCGTCACTCGCGTAGCCTTCTGTATATGCAAAAAAGCCCCGTCGCGCTTCTAATGCAGCCATTTCACGGGAAGAACCACCTTGACGCCAACGCGCCACCCGAGCACCACGAGCCGTAGCAAAATCAATCACTTTAACGCGCCCATCTAACCCTATTAGGATATTACTGGGTTTTAAATCAGCGTGAATAATACCAACTGCGTGCGCGGCGCTTAGAGCTGACGCAATGTCTTCAAAAACACGAAGGACTTGAGAGTATGGCATAATCCGATGTGGCATGCGGTCAAGTCGCTCGGATAATGTTTCACCCTCCACCCATTCCATCGCCACAAAATGACGATCCCCTTCCTCACAAGATTCAACGTAATAGTCAAACACTTTAATGATGTTAGGATGCGACAAATGCCGTGTAATGAGCGCTTCATCCAGTACCGCATCCGCTGAACCCAAGCGCGCCACCAAAGCAGGTTTCAACAGCTTGATCGCAACATAGCTTTGTTCCGCCGCTCCTCGCTGAACGGCCATAAGGTCTCTGGCACGGTACACATCACAGGTCCCCCCGCCAGCTACGTGCTTCATAAGCACGTAGCGACCAGCCAGCACAGTCCCTTCAGAAAACGTACACGCACCCGTAGATTCCCGCACCTCAGATTGTGAACTGTGTATATCGTGAGTAAGCGATTTCGATGATAAGTGGGGCGCTTCATCGCTCCTGTTTCGCGTTGCTTCCGCAATCGTTCCCGACGTATGCCCAAGCCCCTCACGATCGGCCAAGCGATCTGTGATCCAGTCTCGCTCCTCTTCCATCACGACTATATCCTGTTGTTCATTACATCAGTGTGAAAAGCTCTGCTCTGTGAGACAAAGAAATTAACCATCAATAATGCGATCAGTTTTCTGAGTTTGGGTTCTGAAAAATTTACACCTTAAGACGCATGCTTTCACAATCAATCAGATAGCTATCCAGGCAGAAGAATAGGACGCACAAGCGAAAACCCAAAGCGGTCCAAACCCACGGCGTCGGCAACGATAGCAGCTATCTGCCTAAATTGTCCAGCATGATACACAGCGGTAAATAAATTGCGACAACTTTTCAAAAGTTAGGACTGCGTCACACGTTTCAACTTATATATTTATTCTTTGTTTGCATATGATATGCGCATGATACGATTTTTTGCCCAATTTTGAGCGTCAACGACCTCTCAAAGCAGCAACTGACTGATCAAGTGGCGCCAAAAGTGCGAACCGGTTGTTTGAACGGAAACGGCTAGATCTAAGTGTTTGTACTTTTTATACTTAGAGTGTTTAGATCGTCTTTACCCTTAGATGTCCAGACACCCAGCGCATGACGTGTTTTTGAACACACATAACAAAAAACACACAATAACTCACTATTTTTTGATGTCTCCGTGTTGATGTTCCCATTAAAAGCATGCAAACAACTTCTTTTCTTCTGGTGAATTATCGTTTCGTTGTGGTAAATTGACGCCCGGCTCTTGATGGGCACAACACAGAAACAAATGGTCAGCGCAGATTACACATAAAAGCGTGATCGTTGCGCGTTTCGTTTCAAACACAGCGCGCCCATTTGGGTGTGATCTCGTTGGGTGTGATCTCGAGAGATTTAACGCACTATGTTGCAGATAAAAATCAGAAAAAATAAGAATATCGCTGAGTCACTAACACGATTGACCATTACCCATAAACAGATGTCTTAGTGGCTCGGCATGTGTCGTCATGAGCAATCACAGTGTGACAAATAGCACGACAGACAGTAGGAAAATCTTGGCACGTTATGACTCTTACCGTACTTGTATATGACACGGAAGCGCGGAGATACGCTGCGGTGATCACTTTCATATTGGTCGGTATCAGCTAACCATTGATGCAAGCGCAGCGGCACAACGCATCGCTTCCTCCGGCCTCAACAGTCGCGCTTCAACAGATCATGCAACACTCAGCGAGCAAGCGCTCGAATCCAACGAATTCAGCACTCGATCCGATCCCGGTTTTGCGAGCGAAGAACCAAAATCAAAGACGATGTCTTTTTCGGAATCATTCGACACCTTATCACCTCATCAAACTTTGACGGATTTTCTCAAAACACCACCACATTCCGCAAGCCGATGGACACGAACACCTGTAGAGGCTGATCTACATGAAGCCTTTACTCCACCCACTTATGAGATTCCGGCAAACTGGCTGGCTTCAACAGAACACAACCCGCCCCCGCCGCCTTCCTCTAGTGTAGAAAAGGTCTTTTCATCACCGGAACGCGGAGACATCACCGCGACTGACTCAGACCAGTACGCATTTGAACCAGCAGAGCCCAGTGCTCAACAAAATGAGAAGCCTCCAATAGACCCACTGCTAGACCCACTGCAAACGCCAAACCCACTAACGTTGCAAAAAGAAAATACCAAACCTGAGTCACACCGTGAACCAGAGCAGAACTTGGCGCAAGACTTGAAAACAGATTCAGCATGTTCGCCTGCACAGAACTATACAAACAATACACAAGATACCTGGTCAGAAGCCTTTTTGACGGGTTTGTCTGTACCACCCTCGCTGCAGACGTCGCTCACGGTATCGCCCGAGATACTGCGACGCGCTGGAAGTGTACTGCGTTTATTGATCGACTCACAGTTACAACTGAGACAAGCTAAATTGGTTTGGCTGAATCGGCTCGCTCCAGAAAGTATCCCCATGAGCCAGCTACTAGACGCCGATCCATTGCGGGATTTTTCAGACGCTACGTCCGCCATTCAGGCTATGATAGATCCATCAAATCCTTGTCATGCTAATCTGCTCCGCTTATTCACAGCAGCGCAGTCCGAAATGATCGCGGACCTAACTTTACTGTTTGATACTCAAGAGAATATGACTCTCACTTTACAAAATACGGCCATTCCAGAAGCTCTGGAGCACGCTTTTCAGAAACAGGAAACTGAAGAAAACGTGATTCGCACCGCTACCCAACGGCTTTTGGCTCGACGTACACGCGATCAACGCCGCTGGCAACATTTTCGGAACCATTGGCAAGCCATTTGTCGAGATGTCATCCGACACATTAAATCACAGTTTGAAACAAACGTTCTCGCTACGCTGACAATCCGATTGAGGCAACGTAAACATGGTAACTGATGCTCCCCACTTTGAAATTCAACCGATTTGTCTATTCGTACGTCGTATCGTAGCTTGGATGTGCTGCGCTATTGCCTGGGCAGCGCTCTCCTGTGGTTGTGCAATCACGGCCAAATTTTGGCCGCCCTTCGAGCGCCAAGTCATCACCGCAACGACACAAGTAAATCCGGACTTGAACAAACGACCCAGCCCCGTTCAAGTAAAAATTCTGCAACTGAGCGAACGCGCCACTTTTGACAATCTCACGTATGACCAGATTTTTTTCCAAGGGCACGTTTTACTCAGCGACGCCTTACTCTCAGAATCCAGCTTTGTATTGCAACCCAATGAACAAGTCAAACACATTGAAGCGCTTAATGAGAATGTGGCGTTTATCGCTGTTGTTGCCGCATACCGCGATATTGAACACGCTCGATGGAAGCACGTGTATACAGTAAAACCGTATAGCCATAAGACAACACATCTAAAACTGGATAACGATGGTATCGCAGGCGTTGTGGCTGCGTATTCCAAACAGCACGCTCACAACGTTGCCGCTTCAACAGCGCCTTCTCCAGCCAGTAAGCACCAAGCCCAACCACGCGTTGCTGATGGGGAAAACACAAACAAAAATAACACGGAAAACCAAAAACGTGGCACCAATGCCATCGGTATTGAATCCACGCTGTCACAGCCCGAATCCATTGATAGTGAAAGGTCGACTAAGCGCAGTACAAATGGCTTATTACCTCATTCTGCCCCATCTGAACCATCGGATATACGACTAGAGCATCATTTACGATCTGTGGACATTTAGGCAAGAGGCATGGCTCAGACTTCCTGCCAAACGAAGTACAAGTCATTTCCAAATCACAGATCCATCGATCACCTATTTTTAACGTAACTGCTCTTACAGTTACGTCCTAACACACAACAGGACAGAACGATCAGTCATGAGTCATTCACAGAAAATCGCTTGGATGGAGAGTCAATTCCTTTATCCTCAACATTTTCAACAACAGGAACGTTACTTCGAACACATTATCGAGCAACGCGCTCGTTCTCTGTCTGCCTACTGCTTTGGTTTTTTTGATCTTGCTTTTGCCGAAACCCTTCAACTCGAAGGACGTGTTGCACTGGAACATGCCAGAGGCATTTTGTCCGATGGATGTCCTTTTAACGTTCCTTATGCCAACCCATTACCTCCCCCATTGGCTGTGCCAACGGATACCCGAGATGAACTGGTCTATCTCGCATTACCGATCTATCAACCAGGCCAAAGAATGGTCGACATTGAAACCTCAGAACAAACGCGGAGTCGCTATCGCGTTGATCCGATCTCGGTCTTCGATTACGCCGCATCGCATGGTGCACCCGAAACAATCGACTGCGCACAAATTCAACTGCAGTTGATTCTGGGTAATCAACCTCTGGGTGGCTATACCTGCTTACCGATCGCACGCATCCGAGAAGTAACAGCTGAAGGCGCCGTCATACTGGATCCTCACTATATTCCACCCGTACTGCACGCAGGTGGCGATCCCACACTAAATCGATACCTGAATGATACGATTGGTTTATTGAAACAACGAGGTACTTTGTTAGCTCAGCGCTTTACCAATGCCCAGCACGGTTCAGGCAACACAGCCATTGCTGATTTTATGCTATTACAATTGGTCAATCGATATGAGCCATTCCTGCGACACCTGTCACAAAAAATACTACTCCCTCCTGTTGAATTATTCGAGATTTTACTGCAAATCTCTGGTGAACTGGCCAGCTTTACCACACACAGCAAGCGCGCGATCAATTTTCCAACCTATGAACATGAAGATCTTTATGCTTCTTTTCAGCCGCTCATGCGGCAGATCAGCGAACAGCTGAGCGTAGTCTTAGAACAAACGGCAACACCACTTCCAGTAAAAGAACGCGCTTACGGTATACACGTGTCCGAAATCATTGATCGTACTTTATTAGTCAAAGCCCGTTTCGTATTAGGGGTGAAAGCCGACCAGACTACTGACGTATTGCGCCAGCAACTGCCACGACACATCAAGATTGGCGGCGTTGAACACATTCGCGACTTGGTGATGAGTGGATTACCTGGTATTCGCGCCACACCATTGCCCATTGCGCCACGGGAAATTACCTACCACAGCGGTTTTGTTTACTTTGAACTCGAACAATCCAGCGAACACTGGAAACAACTCATGCATTCAGGAGGAATCGCTTTCCACGTAGCGGGTAATTTTCCCAATCTCAGTTTAGCGTTTTGGGCAATTAAAGAACCCCATCAATAAGCTTTCACCCATCGAAGGCTGTGTGCCATACACCTTAATTTTTATTATCACTATTCAAAATTCGCAGGCCAGACTAAGATCTCACGCCAAAAAGCAACCATAACTTACAGACCGTTTCAGGATGAACACTAATAATACGATGCCGCCAGCCGACACAAACGTTGACCCCGAAGGTGAAGCAACGTCAAACGATAACACGGTGGTTAAACCACGTGCGACGACAACTCCACCATCTCAGGGCAACGCGAAACCTACAAGCTCCGTGGCGCCATCATCATCAGAGAAAACGCGAATTCAACCGAGGTCACGACGCCAGGCGGCGCCACCAGCGGATGACCACTCGGTACAACCCAACATCACTGCATTAGAGGATGGCACGATCATCAAGCCACGCCATCGCCCTGTGCCCGTACGTCCAGCACCTAAAGCAAAAAACCTGACTTATCGCAACGCCAAAATACGCGCACCCGAAACACAAGAGACGCTAGAACCCCACACCTCTGCGCTGTTGTCAGCGGCTCAACCGATCTTGGGTATCGTTCCCGAACTCCGACAATGCACAGAAGACACGGACCTGAAAGCACTGCGCAGCACCGTCAACGCCACACTAAAACGCTTTCAAGCTCAATTACGCGCGACCGTCGATACCGACACACTGCGAGAACACAGCTCCTACATCCTGTGTGCATTGATTGATGAAACCGTAATTACCAGCCCATGGGGAGAACACAGCGATTGGTCTCGTCACCCTTTGCTCAGTGAGTTTCACGGTGAAGCTTATGGCGGAGAGCGTTTTTTTCAAATTTTAGAACATGCGCTTCAAGCTCCTCGCGCGCACACAGATCTTTTGGAAATCATTTATTTTTCACTGATGCTCGGATTTCGAGGTGCGCTGCGGCTTGACGCCAATGGTGACACCAAAGTCCAGCAATATTGTCAAGAAATCTATGACCTACTGCCAGACACCCGTCGAAAACAATCTCATTTCTCTACCGACTCACCATTGCTGAGCACCATCACCTTATCTCGTGCTTGGCAAAGCTTTACCCCCTTGTGGATTATTGTTGCCACATTGGTTCTAATCGCGTTTTGCATTCACACGTATTTACACTTATCCAGCACAAAAAAGACCGAAGCAGTCCTCTACGATTTAGCTCATTTAGTGGCACCCCCAGCAGGCCCCACATTATCCGATGTAACAGCACGACCAGAGGTCACCCACCTTACCCAACGATTGGCTGAAGAAATCCAGCAAGGTGTACTGCGTGTCACGGAATACACGACCCACACGGAAATAGCGCTTATCGATTCACAGCTATTTCCCTCTGGCAGTACGGATATCGCTGAATCGGCACACCCCGTGCTGTATAAAATTGCGAAGGTATTGGAAGGACTACCGGGTAAAATTGTTGTATCTGGCCACACCGATGACCAAGACATCAAGACCCCACAATATCCATCAAATTGGCATTTATCCTTAGCGCGTGCTGCGGCGATCGTCCGTTATTTGGAAGCGCAATCTACGTTATCTGGACGAATTGTTCCTGAGGGACGCGGTGCTGATCAGCCCATCACACGCGATGGCACCCCAGAAGCGAGAGCCCGTAATCGACGGGTAGTCATTGAATGGTATTACGGAGGCGAATCGTGAAAAAAATTATCTCTATACTGCTTTCGCCCCCTCTGCTATCCGTAATCGGACTATTACTGTTCGCAGCCATAATATGGTTTGTGGGTCCCGTTGTGGCGATTGCGTCTATTAAACCACTTGCTTTACCCCTCTCACGTGTGAGCGTGATCATTTTGGCTTTTCTCATTTGGGGGCTGAACAATTTACGTCAAAACAATGCAAATCAACAAGCGGCGAAACGCTTTACTCAAGAACACGGGGAAACCGTCAACCCGGGAGCCCCGACTCAAAACACCAATACCGTCGATACAGATGAATTAGAAGATTCACATGACATACAAGAT
>JARRRL010000165.1:0-5772 GCA_037380725.1 Gammaproteobacteria bacterium
GCCGTAATGCGCACTCGTTTGTCGTGTGTTTTTCAATCAGCGTTCTATGGGAGTTTGCGTGTCGGTATGTTAGATCCAAAATTAGTGCGTCAAGATGTGATGGCGGTGGCGTCGGCTTTGGCGCGACGTGGTGTGACCTTGGATACGAGCACTTTTGAAGCCTTGGAGCAAGAGCGTAAGACGCTGCAAGTCGAAACCGAAGGTTTGCAAAATCAACGCAAGGCCTTGTCGAAAAAAATTGGTCAAGCGAAGGCCAAGGGCGATGCGGCGGATGTTTGGATGACTGAGGTTGAAACGGTCCGTGCGACATTGATGCAGCATGAAGAACGACTCAAAGATCTGCAGAAATCGTTACACGACTGGCTCATGGGCTTGCCGAATATCCCGCATGAATCCGTACCCATGGGCAAAGATGAAAACGATAATATTGAAGTGCGACGAGTGGGCGAACCAACGCATTTTGATTTTCCTGTGCAGGATCACGTGGCTTTGGCCGAAAGATTAAGTGGCGTGGATTTGGATGCAGCGGTGATGCTTTCTGGGTCGCGATTCGTGGTCATGAAGGGAGTGGTGGCGCGATTGCATCGTGCTTTGGCGCAGTTTATGTTACAGCTGCACACCGAACAGCATGGTTATGAGGAAGTGTCCGTGCCCGTGTTGGTGCAACCGGAAATATTAGAGGGTACGGGACAGTTACCCAAATTTCAGGAGGATTTGTTTCAGATTGCCGGCGATCGATCGTTGTACTTAATCCCAACGGCGGAAGTCCCGGTAACTAATTTGCTGCGCGATCGCATTCTTCCGGTGGAAGCGTTGCCGATTAAGTACGTGTGCCACAGTTTGTGTTTTCGCTCGGAGGCGGGTTCGTACGGCAAAGACATGCGCGGATTGTTCCGAGTGCATCAATTTGAGAAAGTGGAAATGGTGCAAATTGTGCGTCCTGAGGTGTCTTACGAAGCGCTGGAAGAGATGGTGGGGCATGCGGAAAAGGTGTTGCAATTGTTAGAGTTGCCTTACCGTGTGGTGACGCTGTGTGGCGGTGATTTGGGCTTTTCGGCGGCCAAAACATACGATTTGGAAGTGTGGTTGCCGAGCCAAAATCGATATCGAGAAATTTCATCGTGCAGCAACACGGAAGCTTTTCAAGCGCGTCGCATGCAAGTGCGTTATCGAAATCCAGCGATGAAAAAACCGGAGTTGTTGCACACCTTAAACGGTTCAGGTTTGGCCGTTGGTCGCTGTCTTATTGCGATGTTGGAAAATCATCAGCAGCCGGATGGTCGGATATGGATTCCCGAAGCGCTGCGACCTTTTCTGGGCGGAGCTTCGTTCCTGATGTTAGAAGAGGAGCAATAGTCCGGTGGAAAACATGCCCATTCATGTCCGGCTCCGTGGTCAACCGTGCATGGTGCTTGGGGGTGGGGTGGTTGCCCAACGTAAATGTGAATGGTTGCTGCAAGCTGGCGCTCACGTTCGGGTGGTGGCCTTGGAAGTGCGGCCTGAATTGGCGGAACAAGTGGTGGCGGCTGGTGGTGTGGTGTGTCGAAAATCGTATGACCCTTCGGATTTAGAGGGGCAGCGCTTAGTGATTGCGGCCACGAACGATCGGGTTTTGAATCGTCGTGTTTTCAACGACGCTGAGGCGCGTGCCGTGTGGGTGAATGTGGTGGACGATCCGGCCTTGTGCCGATTTGTATTCCCGGCGATTGTGGATCGATCGCCGCTGGTCATTGGCGTTAGTACCTCTGGTTTGCACCCGGTTTTGTCGCGTCATGTGCGTACCATGCTTGAAACCACGTTTCCAAGTAATTATGGTAATTATGCGCAATTGTTGGCGCGGTATCGCGCCGCCACAAAACATCGCTTTGCGGATGTCGATGAACGTCGACGGTTTTGGGAATCGGTTTTGGAAAGCCCGGTGACTGAGCAAGCGTTAACTGGAAATTTAAGTCAAGCGGAGGATTTGTTGCAAGCGGCGCTTGAGGCGCATTTTTCTGGTACACATTTTTCTGGTACATCGCGTACGCTTGGGGAAGTCTATGTGGTGGGCGCTGGTCCGGGCGATCCCGATTTGTTGACCTTACGTGCCCTGCGTTTGTTGCAGCGTGCGGATGTGGTGATTTACGACCGATTGGTTGGGAATGGCATTGTTGAATTGGCTCGGCGTGATGCAGAAAAAATATATGCTGGGAAAACGCGCGGTGATCATGCGATTTCACAGTCTGATATAAACGCCTTGTTGGTGGATCTGGCGACGGCGGGAAAACGTGTGTGCCGACTCAAAGGTGGTGATCCGTTTATTTTTGGTCGAGGCGGCGAAGAAATAGACAGTCTTATGGCGAAAGGTATTCCATTTCAAGTGGTGCCTGGTGTGACGGCTGCGTCAGGGTGCGCGGCCTATGCGGGTATTCCGCTGACGCATCGTGATGTAGCACAAAGTGTACGTTTTATCACGGGCCATATGAAAGACGGCTATTTGGATTTACCGTGGGCTGATTTGGCTAATCCGCGTGAAACTTTGGTTTTTTATATGGGCTTGGTCAGTTTACCGATTATTTGTCAACAACTTGTTGCGCATGGATTGCCATCGTCGTATCCCGTGGCTTTGGTTCAGCAAGGGACTTTACCGAATCAGCGTGTGTACTGTGGTGAGTTGGCGACTTTTGCGGATCACATTGCAGCGTGTGATGTGACACCGCCCGCCTTGTTAATCGTGGGACGAGTAGTGAGTCTGCGCAGTAAATTAAGCTGGTTCGATGGAATATCAAGCACATCGAAACACAATGAGAAACCGTGTGGTGCCAAGGAGGGGCGAAACGATGAATCGGTTTGAGAGGTGGTGCAATGTGATTGGTTTCAGTGTTGCTGTGAGTCTGTTAATTGCCTTTTCGGCTCCCAGTATATCCGTAGCCAAAGAGTCCATTATGAATTCAGCGCGCTTGTGTGATGTCTGTGTTACGCGTGTGGCATCGCCCCCACAGAGGTGGGGACGATGAAGCTTAGGGTGACGGTGATTCGGGCCAAATGAAGACCACTTTTACGGTATCGTTTACGTATTGTGAGTCGATATAACCGATGCTTTCGTTGTGTTGGGCAACGTGTTGGCGTATTGATTGATGATCCGTGAGTTCAGTGGGGAGCGTGCCTTGGCCGCTGAACACATAAGACGCGCGGTATCGCGCGAGCTTGCTGAGATTGATATCGATAATATCCATATAAAAGGTTTTGAACGTCAGACTGGTGTGTGCTTGGTCTAAGACTTCGATGATTTGGTTTGTTTCGGGCAATTGCCTGAGGCGACCCATAAAAATCGTTTTCACTTCGTGCAGACTCAGGTGATTCACGGGATTTTCAGGGTTAACAATGACCACGACATCGGCCCAGGAAGGGGAAACGTGAAGCAGCGCGAGCGCTATTATGCTAAGCAGAAAAGCGCATTGTCTTATTGTCGGTTTAGGATGCATCAGAACACCATGTCTAAGATAACGGCAAAAGCAGTAAAGGACTTATCGCGGTATTGAGTTGGTGCTCGGATGAGTAAAGCGCTGTTGTCAAAGTGTTCAACTTCGAGTTTTAATGCGATGTTAGGACGAATATCGTATCGAGAACCCAGCGTAAAGCTGTAACTGGAAGTGTTAAAGGATTGGTATAAATCCAATGCTGTGGCCCGTAAGGTATCGAGCTGAGGTATCGCTCCGATGGGAACTCGTGATTGACTTTCAAGCACCAAATTAGTCAGTTCACTGCCAAGGCGGTTCTTATTGTAACTGATTCCAGCGTACGGTGTAATGCTATCAAATTGGCGGCTGAGCATGATATAACCATTGTGTGAGTTGTTGACAAAGCCATTTTCACCAGATTGCGTTACGTTGAATTCGGATATCACTGACCAGGTGTTGGTATCCCATTGAATGCCCAGAGCGTAATACCTGAACCATTGATTGTTGGTAGCGTGTGATTCGTTCAAT
Source organism: Gammaproteobacteria bacterium (assembly GCA_037380725.1). Classification (GTDB taxonomy): domain Bacteria; phylum Pseudomonadota; class Gammaproteobacteria; order Pseudomonadales; family JANQJO01; genus JARRRL01. Next base: position 3,969 of record JARRRL010000165.1, read on the forward strand.
TCATCAAAGATGGGATCAATAAATGAAAACTGCGAAAACGCGTTACCCAATTGCGTGAAGCTGCGCGAACTGACATCGGTACGGGCGAAAATAATGCCGTAACGCATGAGGTAATTGGCGCGTCGGATTCGTGAAATAAAGCCGAAAATGGGGTTAACGTTCAGGTCAAAATCGTTGAAAGTGTGATGCATGGAGCCACCAAAAAAAGACAATTCGAGGTCATAATCGCCAAGGTCTTGTGCCACAGAGATGTCGCCCCCTTCATAATTGCTTAATGGCTCCAAGACCGGTAAATAAACTGAAATGGGGGGACGAACGAAGGTGTGTGCGTACCCGACGGCGAGCGAATCGGAAAACAAAAAGAGCGGTGTGCGCAGGCGACCGAGACGAAAGCGCATATTGGGCGCGTGTTGATAACTCAAAAACAGCCAATCAAGACTGGGTTCGTAATCGTTCGTATCATTAAAGCTAAATCCATTGCTGACCACTTGAGCGGTCCATGAACAGGTGTCGGTCAATTGATCTTGCAACTGAACACCGAAGGTGGTGTCTGAGCGCAAGGTCCAGTTGTCGCTGTATTCGATGAATTTGGCATCGGAACGGGTGGTGCGTCCGGCGCCAATGGAGGCGAATCCATTCAGATCGACGGCAATGGCTGGGTTGAGGCTGTACAGTATACCAATGATCAGTAAAATAAAGCCGGTCTTAGGCATGACGGCACCTTGTTCCGCAGAGCGGAAGGTCATGAGTTTGTTGTGTACGCGCTATTTGTGGGTGTGGGGCCTTGTGACGATCTGTGCTGTAAGTACTTGTTTACGGTAAGTTCAATGTGTGGGAGGTTGATGGGTTTTTCGAGAAAGTCGTCCATGCCGACTTCAAGACATTTTGCTTTATCCGCATCGCGTGTGTTAGCAGTAATGGCGATAATGGGAGTTCGTTTGTTTTGTGTCTGTAATTGTCGTATGGCTTTTGTGGCTTCAAAGCCATCCATAACGGGCATTTGGCAGTCCATGAACACGATATCATAGTAATTTTCTCGAACTTGTTTTATGGCTTCTTCGCCATTTTGAGCAATGCTTGTGATCAGGCCTATATTTTCAAGTAGCTTTTTCAAGATAATTTGATTGGTGATGTTGTCTTCGACAATGAGTGCGTAGCGTGGCGGGGCTTGTGTTGATTCGGTGTCCGCCATGAGGGCATCATTTTCAATCTTACTCGTATCCTTTTCAATAAAGGTGCACGGTACGGTAGCCAAGGCGATAACGCCAGATGCGTTTTGACGGTTGCTGACGGAGAGCGTACCACCGAGGCTGCTCATGATCATGTGACTCATGGCGAGACCCAGACCAATCCCCTGAAATTTTCGATTCCAAGCACTGTTTCCTTGTGCGAAAGGCAGAAAAAGATTTTCAAACAGACTGTCATCAATACCGGGTCCTTCGTCTTCGATGCGGATGTATAATTGTGATTGATGTGGCGCGTCGGGTGATGGTGCTGCGGACACATTCAGGGAGACTGTACCTTGATCCGAGTACTTGATGGCGTTATCCAATAAGTGGCTGATGGCGCGGATGAGTTTGCGTTCATCGCACACAATCTCGGATCTGGGGATGGTAAATGTCGTGTGTAAGGCAATCGATTTTTCATTACACTTATTTTGTACCGAGGCCAGTAATGTTTCTATCGCGCTTCGCAGATTAAAACGCGATAGCATCATCGTGGGGTCACCCGACATCAATTCTGAGAATAAAATGATATCATTGACGGTTTTGGTCATGGTGTGGGCTGACGTGTATGCGATACC
>JARRRL010000166.1:0-6313 GCA_037380725.1 Gammaproteobacteria bacterium
CAATGTCGCGGTAGCTCAATTTGTAAGCCAGGTACCAGCGAATACAGGTTAACAGGATATCCTTTGGAAAGTGCCTTCCTTTGAGGCTTATCATTATTTGCTCTCTGGTGTCGGTAAACGACTGAATAGCCAATGATCATGCCATTCTACCTTCAGCTTTGCGACAGAACCCATCAGGTTGGCATTCAATATTGGCGATGAATTTTTTGCACTTGTCATCCCAATTGGGCTTCAGTCCGTTACGAATACTGAATTCGCTGGCTGCCTTAGAAAAACAACCATTTTGCCACATCAAAAAAAGACGGGTTCATAAAATACAGCCAACCGGCGGTAGCCAAAAAGGGGCCGAAGGGTATGGGTTTGGAGCGATCTCGGCCACAGAGGATGATCAAACCAATGCCCACAATTGCGCCGACTAAGGAGGAAAGCATGATAATGGCTGGAAGACTTTGCCAACCGCACCACGCACCCAGTGCGGCCAGTAATTTGAAATCGCCATACCCCATGCCATCCTTGCCGGTGAGCAGTTTAAAAAGCCAAAAAACGCACCACAGACTCACATAACCGAATGCGGCACCGAGCACGGCGGTTTCTACTGATACAAAAACGGGTACGGTGGCAATCAACAGACCCATCCACATCAAAGGGAGGGTGAGTGAGTCGGGTAAGAGGTGGTGGTCGTAGTCAATGAGTGTGGCGGCGATGAGGTACCAACTGAATACGCAGGCTGCGAGAAATTCCCAGGAGACACCAAATTGCCACGCGCACAACACGGTGACGATACCGCAAGCGGCTTCCGTAAGCGGGTAGCGTGGGGAAATGCGGGTTTGACAGGTGTGGCACCGTCCCCTCAGGACGAGATAGCTGATGACGGGAATATTTTGCCACGCGGTGATCAGCGTATTGCAATGCGGGCATCGACTGCGCGGCACTACGAGGTTAAACGGTTCTTGCGCCTGGCTTGTGGGAGGCATTTGTTCGTGACATTGTTCGTGAAGATGTTCGTGAAGTTGTTCATGCCGTTTTTCATCAAGCTTTTCGTGATGCTTGTCTGAAGACTTTTCGGGAAGTTTTTCTTGAAGTTTTTCTTGCAAATAAGTGTGAGCGCCTTCATGCCAGGATCGTTCCATCATGATGGGCAGGCGGTAAATCACTACGTTTAAAAAACTCCCGATCAAAAGCCCGAAGACAGCGGTGACCGTATAAAAAAACAATGGGTACGCTTCGAACTGGGCAATGGCCAGAGTGAAAGTCATAGCGCGAAAGCTTCCTTGCTTGCAGTAATGGACGAACGCACTAAAACGTGCGTGGTGTATAAAACGCAATATTATGTTAAATTGTGTGTTAAATAAATAACATAAAGAGTTTGCGGTTCGTGTTGCGGGTGCGTACGACGTTAGACGACGGAACCCAATTGGAAAATAGGCAGATACATGGCTGTGATGAGGCCGCCGACCAAGATGCCTAATACGGCCATGATCAAGGGTTCCATAAGACTGGTCAAGCCATCGACGGCGTTATCGACTTCATCTTCATAGTAAGTGGCGACTTTATCCAGCATGGTGTCTAAGGCGCCGGATTCCTCGCCGATGGCGACCATTTGGATGGCCATGGAGGGAAAAACGCCGGTGGCTTTCATGCTGTGTTGAAGTTGTAAGCCTGAAGCAACGTCTTCTTTAATTTGTAAAACCGCCGTGCGGTAAACCACGTTACCGGTCGCGCCGGCGACGGAATCCAATGCTTCCACCAAGGGAACCCCAGCGGCGAAAGTGGTTGACAGCGTGCGCGCGTAACGCGCTACGGTGGCTTGGAAGAGAATGTTGCCGACGACCGGTAATTTGAGGGTGAGACGATCCACGGCATTGGCAAAGGGTTTGGAGCGTCGTCGTGCTTGTCTAAAAGCGAACACGGCAGCAATGATGATGCCGACCAAAATAAACCAATACGATTGCATCCATTCAGAAAGGCCAATGACAAATACCGTGAATGCGGGTAAATCCGCGCCGAAACCCTCGAATAATTCTTGAAACGTGGGCACCACTTTGACGAGCAATATGGCGGTGACGATAAAAGCAACCACGATGACAGCGGTCGGGTATTTCATGGCTTTTTTAATTTTAGACTTCAGGGCCTCTGTTTTTTCTTTGTAGGAGGCCACGCGGTCCAGCATGTTTTCCAAGGCGCCGGATTGTTCCCCGGAGGCAACCAAGCTGCAGAACAAATCATCGAAATATTTGGGGTACTTGCGCAGCGAAGCGCCTAAGCTGTTGCCGGATTCCACTTCCGTTTTGATATCGCGCACGAGCTTGGTCATCGAGGGGTTTTCCAGTCCATCGGCCACGATATCAAAGCTTTGCACCAGTGGGACCCCGGCTTTCATCATGGTCGCTAATTGACGCGAGAAAACGGTAATGTCCATGGGGGTGATTTTCTTTTGCGATGACCCAAAGAGGGGTTTGGGTTTTTTGCGAATTTTGGCGGTGATGATCCCTTGGCGTCGTAATTCAGCCTTGGCCAACGCGAGGTTGGTGCTGCTGACCTCGCCTTTGGTTTTTTTGCCGCGCTTGTCTGTGCCGTGCCAGACGAAAACTTGAACCTTGTTGTTGGGAACGTTGCGTGCGGGAGCGGTTTTGGCTTTGGCTTTGGTTTTGGCTTTTGCTTGAAGTGCCATAGTTTCTGCCCTTTAAATGGGAAATTTACGAAAACGTAAACGCCCGCGTTGGTGTTATGGCTGGCGCGTCGTGCTCGGCTTGCACGGCGCGCGATGTTGTTTTGCGATGTCGCTGTCCTGTCCTTGTTATCGCTGTCATGACCGGTTTTAATGTCCGGTAGTGACGCGATTGACTTCTTCTAAACTGGTGACGCCATCTAAGGCTTTCTTCAGACCCGACATGCGCAGATCGGGGAAGCCTTCTTGTCGGCAGGCGTCGGCAATTTGAATGGCGTTGCCATCTTCCATAATGATGCGTGAAATGGAGTCCGTGACTTTAACGACCTCATAAATACCGACGCGACCTTTGTAGCCATCTTGATTACACTTATCGCAGCCTGCGGGCCCGTACAATTGAGCGGTCTTGGCTTCTTCTTTGGAAAAGCCACACTCCAACAAAGATTGCTGGGGAACATCAATGGGGGTTTTGCAGTGCGAGCAAAGTCGACGCGCTAAACGTTGCGCAATGATCAGTGACACGGATGTGGCGATATTAAAAGAGGGCACACCCATGTTGCGCAGACGCGTTAAGGTTTCGGGGGCGCTGTTGGTGTGCAGCGTCGACAGCACTAAGTGACCGGTTTGCGCCGCTTTAACCGCAATTTCGGCGGTTTCCAGGTCACGAATTTCGCCGACCATTACAATATCGGGGTCCTGTCGTAAGAAGGCGCGCAGGGCGGAGCTGAAGTCCAGGCCTACTTTGGCGTTGACGTTTACCTGATTGACGCCTTCCAAGTTAATTTCCACTGGGTCTTCGGCGGTGGAAATGTTTCGTTCTTCGGTGTTCAGAATATTCAAGCCCGTGTACAGCGACACGGTTTTACCGCTGCCGGTGGGGCCGGTAACGAGAATCATGCCTTGTGGTTGACCCAAGGCGTCCATATACAACTGTTTTTGTTCTGGTTCATAACCCAAAAGATCGATACCCAGTTTGGCGCTGTCGGGGTCAAGGATTCGCAAGCAGATCTTTTCGCCCCATAAGGTGGGCAGGGTGTTGACGCGGAAATCAATAGCACGTTTTTTGGACAGCTTTAGCTTAATCCGCCCGTCTTGAGGAATCCGTCGTTCGGAAATGTCCATTCTTGACATCACCTTGAGACGCGCTGCAATTTTGCCAGCCAGCGAAGTGGGGGGCTTGGTGATTTCTCGTAAGACGCCATCCTGGCGAAATCGCACGCGGTAGGCTTTTTCGTACGGCTCGAAATGGATGTCGGAGGCTCCGCCGCGAATGGCATCCAATAGGACCTTATTGACAAATTTTACAATGGGCGCGTCGTTAGCACCCTCGCTGTCGTCGCTGCTTTCTCGGAGTCCATCATCGGTTTCAACGTCCAGATCAGCAAAATCGTCTTCGATGTCCAGCGCGGAGTTGGTGCTGTCCAGAAAGGTTTCGATGAGCTCACTGAGTTTGTCGTCTTCGGCAAGGATGGGCTCGGTGCTGAGGCCCGTATTGAATTTGATTTCATCGATGCCTTGGAGATTTGTGGGGTCGGAGACCGCGATGAACAGGCGGTTTCCGCGTCGCAGCAAGGGCAAGGCATGATGTTGTCGGATCAGTTTTTCGGGGACAGTGTCCTTGGGAATCGCGTCCAAATCCAAGGCTTCCAACATAAAGAATGGAACGCCGAATTCATCGGAGGCTGCCAGCGCAATTGATCGCGCCGATGCCAATTGATTCGTGACCAAGTACGTAACGAAACGCATATTCGCCTTAATGGCTTCTTTGTGCGCGCGTATCGCACTTTCTTCATCGATAATCTGATCTCGAACGAGCCGTTTACCCAAGCCGCTTAAGATGTGCAATGCGTTTTCAGACATATCCCTATGGGTCACGTGGTTTTGGGGTGTAGAATAGACTGTTCGGAACCTATGATCGGATCAGAACCTTTTCTGAAGTATAGTCAAAGGGTGTTTTCCGAAGGTGTTTATTTGTACGAATGATAATAGATGGCACTATAGCACATCTGTTAGAGAGTAGCCTGCTATCACGCATATAAACATCGTATGTAAGTATAGTTGAGTAAAAGTGAGGATAAGTTCCGTGCGTATGGGGCGAGAAGTCTCTATTATGTGGGTTGCTTTTTTATGGTTTTCTTCTAATTGGCTTCTTAATCTCAGTTATGGCTTTATCTTTATTTATGGAATGTCTCTGAGCGCTTATGAGCGGAGATTTAAGCGTGATGGGGATCACAGAAGATGTGTGCAATCGAGCAAGAAGTGACCATTTTTGTCGATAAGTGAACAATTTTTGGTAGCAAAATAAAATTCGTTCGCGGGGTCAACTGTATTGACGAACGCCAATAAGCAAACCACAATCAAAACGTTACTTGAGTCTTCGGCGGAACTTGACATCATGGCACGTTCACTGCATTAACAAGATCAAGTTACTTGAGATCAGATGAGAGTTCCGAAGAAAGGCGACTTTCGAGTGACGAACAACTGATCTTGAGAGCGAAACACCAACACAGTTTTCATTCACCGACTAACCTTTAACATCTACATCATCATCGATTCAACGTGGGAGCGTAACCATGAAATCATTGCAACAAGGTTTTACATTGATCGAACTTATGATCGTTGTCGCGATCATTGGTATTTTGGCTGCGGTGGCGGTACCGCAGTATCAGGATTACACGGTGCGTACGCAAGTCGCGGAAGGGTTGAATATGGCGTCTGAGCATAAGACTGCTGTTGCAGAGTTCTACGCGCAACGTGGCGAAGCGCCTGCGACCAATACATCTATTGGTCTACAACTTCCTTCAAGTTACACAGGGAACTACGTGACGTCGGTTGGGATAACGAGTGGTGCTGTGGCCGTGACTTATGGTAATCGAGCCAATAACAATCTTTCGGGCTCTGTTTTAGCATTAAACCCCTATAGAAATACTGCTGATGGGATTGTGTGGAAATGTGGTTTTGCTCCGACGTCGGATGTTTCTGGCTTGGCTCAAAGCGTGACGGCTATAACTACAACCGTTAATGCTCGTTATCTACCAGCAGATTGTCGCAGCTAATATTTACTATCGATTTGGTGATATTGCTCAAAAGGCCAGACTTGATGGATGAGTGTCATACACAACAAGGTAGAAATTCGATATTGCAGTCAATGCCGTTGGTTGATGCGAGCCGCGTGGATGGCGCAGGAACTGCTGAGCACTTTCGATGGTGAACTCGATGAGTTGTCTCTGCAACCCGGTAAGGGCGGCGTGTTTGAAGTCATTGCAAATGGCGTTGTCGTTTGGTCGAGAAAGGCGGCTGGTCGGTTCCCGGACATTACGGAGCTGAAGCAATTGGTGAGGGATCAGATAGCCCCAGAGAAAGACTTGGGTCATGCGGACCGAAAACAGCTAATCGATGTGGATTGAGATATTTCTCGTTCCCACGCTCCCGCGTGGGAATGCATACCTAACTACCTTAACGCAAATCTCCAATAAGCCAACCGTTCCTGCATAATCTCTAGCACTGGAATATACGTATCAAGACCCTTTTCACTTAAAAAGCGCAGAGAATCTAGTAGAATGTTGATGATTGCGGGGCGTGTGAATACGGGAATCCAGTGCTGTACTGTTAACGTCACGTATGCATTCCCACGCGGGAGCGTGG
>JARRRL010000167.1:0-5694 GCA_037380725.1 Gammaproteobacteria bacterium
CTATAGCACCACACGTTACAGCCGACCCACCCACCAAACCCATTTCAAACTACGGTGGTCGCCCCATTTAACTACCATTCAACTACACAGATGGTATATTTTTAATCAACTGGACACAGAACTCGCGAAGTTAACAGCGGAAAATAAAAACGCTCGCAGTTCAGAGATAGTTGTCACACAGGGAGCCACCGGCTCCCTGTTGTGCGCTTCAGTCCAACGCGTCATTTGCGCTTTATGTTCGCCAACTCGTCCAAGCACATGATGATCATGGACAAGCCACAACGCATTCATACCTGCTCGTAAAGCACCTTGCACATCATCTTCATAATGATCCCCAATGTGCAATACCGTCTCCGGCTTCACATCAAAGTGATCACTCACCGCGTAAAACATATCCGCATGCGGTTTACGGGTGCCCGCACGTTCTGGATTCAACTCAAGGTGAAAATGCCCCTTCAAGCTGGTTTGATCGAGATCCACGTTGCCGTTCGTCAGACTCGCCACTTTGGAACACGAGCGCAACTGATTCAGTAGCGCTCGCACACCTGCCAATGGCTGGACCCGATTCCGATACACCCGAAACACCTCAAAGGCCTGTTCAGCGTTCGCTTGCGCCACACTCGCTGAGAAACCAACATACCGAAAATACGCCTCTAAGGTCTGCTTGCGCACAAACGTCAGGCAATGCCCACCCTCCTCCTCTATCAATCGTTGTCGGCACGTCATCATCCAGTTTGACGTCTCTGCGTTCCAACAATCTGGAAACGTTTCCCTCAGCCAAAGGTCATGCGCGGCTTCGGCATTTTGTATCACCTCAGCGATGGGCCACAAGGTATCATCCAAATCAAAAGAAACTACTTTGATAGGTGCTTTTTGCCACGCTGCAACAGCTGTTGATTTCAAGAACATTGCCCCTCTTTATTAACCCTCATCAAGATTAACCCGTATCAAGGCAGCATCGCGTTGCAGCACAATATAAATCAATCGAGGCTGATTCCAACCAGTGCCAAAGCGCATATTTTTAATGCAACGTTTTAACTTTCTTCTGTTTATCGTTTTACTTTGCTTCCAGAAAGAATATGAATTATGTCCACACATAACCTTCATACACAAATTCTGCCGGTCCCGTCATAAAAAGAGAGGCATCGGGCGAGCCGTCCCATTCAACCTGCAATTGGCCACCCCGCATATCCACACGAACCGATTGATCAAGTAGCCCCCGACGTCGACCTTCAGCCACGGCAGCGCACGCGCCACTGCCACAAGCTTGTGTCTCTCCCGCACCACGTTCATATACACGCAAGCGCAATGACGCCGCGTTGATTCGCTGCGCAAACCCCACGTTGACACGCTCAGGAAACTGCGGGTGCTTCTCCAAGTACTGGCCCACATCCTGAACAGGTGTTGCGTCCAGATCATCCACCATAATCACGGCGTGAGGATTACCCATCGAGACCACACCCACATTAAATCCAGACGCCAAACCATCGGGACAATACAAGCCATCCGCGTTCACAGGCCACTGAGCCAAAAAAGGCAAACGGCGTGGATCAAAGCTGGGCTTTCCCAAGTCAACTCGCACGTGACCGCTTGGCAAAATTTCGGTAGCCATGGTGATGGAATCGGTTTCCATCACCATGGCTGTTTTTGCCGTGAGGCCACAACGAAAAGCAAATTGCGCCGCACACCTTACACCATTACCACACTGCCCAACCCGAGAACCATCTGCATTATAAATAACATAATCAAAATCAATCCCTGGCTTTTTTGAAGGTGAAACACACAGCAACTGATCAAAACCAACGCCACAATGTCGATCACTCCATCGCTGTAAGCGTTCAGCGGTCAATGAAACTGAACAAGTCTCTCCATTTATCACCATAAAATCATTACCCAAACCGTGCATCTTTACAAAAGGCACACGAGTCCGATCCGCCAACAAGACGACCGATTTCTCCTCTACGCTCATTCGTCATCTTCCTCTTTTGCCGCCACTGCCTCATTCTGAGTCCCCACCTGTGTCGCTGGCGGGACATCATGCCCCATCGACTGCTCAGATGGTAAATAAAGCGCTCCCGTCTGACCGCAGGCGCTCAAACAAACGCCGCACATCACTGCAGCACAAGCTATACCACAATACGGAACCCCAAACACAAATTTACTCCACATACTGTGTTACACCTCACATTTTTACTTGTCCATATTTTTTTATTCACCCAACAAACACACCAACAAATTTCAAGAGGTTTACTTGACGAATACAGTGAGTGATACTTCCTAAAGTGAACTCAAACACGCTCTCCCATACACGCTCCCATACACCTTGTCGATTATGGAGTCATGACAATTATGACCGTGAAGAAAGCTGATATTGAAAACATTGTATCTGAAGCCATAGAGATGACCAATCTTGCGCGTGAAAACGACCAAAAAATACCATACGCAGCAGACACCGCACTGTATGGTCCCAACGGACACCTTGACTCCATGGGTTTAGTGGCTTTTTTGATCGATATTGAAGAACGTTTTATGGACCAGGACATACATCTGTCCCTCAGCGATGAACGTGCCATGTCTCAAGCCAAAAGCCCTTTCCGTTCGATTCACACACTAATTGATTATATTGATAGTCTAATCAAGGAAATTTCTTCATGAGCATCCCAGCCGATTCGTCCCTTACGTCGCATCACTCAGCCCATGATCCCAACGAACTCGATCAAACGCGTACCGCGCTGATTACCGGCTGCAGTCGTGGACTCGGTTTGGCAATGACTGAGCACCTGCTTGCTCAAGGATATCGCGTCTTCGGTTGCGCACGCGGGGAAAGCCCAACCGAACACGAACGATACACACACTTTCGCGTGGACGTGACTGACGAACACGCCGTCACGCAGTTATTTCGCCAATTACGCACCGAAACCAAGACGCTCACGGCTCTGATCAACAACGCCGGTATCGCCAGCATGAATGCATTCGCACTCACGCCATCTGAAACGGCGCGACGCATTCTGAATGTCAACGTCGAGGGAACCATGCTGTTCTGCCAAAAAGCATTAGGGCTACTGAAACGCGCCAAACACCCGCGTATCGTTAACTTCACAACCGTCGCTGTACCCCTTAACCTCGCTGGAGAAGCGGTTTACGCTGCCAGCAAAAGCGCTGTTGAAACACTGACTCGTATTCTTGCTAAGGAATACGGTAGTTTCAGCATCACCTGTAATGCCATAGGCCCCTCGCCCATTGATACGGCGTTGATTCGCAACGTCCCCTCTGCAAAAATAGAAGCCCTTCTCCAACAACAAGCTGTCCAACAAAAAGCAACCAGCGCGGACGTGATCAATCTGCTGGACTTCTATCTCAGACCCGAAAGTGACATGATCAGTGGACAAATCGTATACCTGGGAGGTATTTTCTCGTGATGGCGTATTTCTTGGACAAAATCCGGGCAACCCCCGATCACGTGGCTTTTCAATCGGACACAGAGCGCGCCACGCACCAACAATTGAGTGAAAAAATTGCTTTTTTTGAGCAATGGCTTACTCAAAATGAGGTGGGTCCAGGTCGGGTCGTCTCTTTCGATGGAGACTATTCTCTCGAGTCCATCGCCCTGTTTCTGGCTTTAACCAATAATCGCAATATTGTTGTCCCGCTGTCCTTGGATTCTCACCATCACTTTGAAGAATTTCGGCATATTGCGTGTACCGAATTCGATATTTCTTTGAACACACCCGCTCAGAATGGCTTGAATGCCCCTTCGGACACCGAATCAGGCTCCTCCGTCTCCGGCCCACGCCTCACACACACGGGCCGCTGCAGCGACCAAACGCTGTATCAAGAACTCCGAAAAGAAAACGCACCCGGATTAGTGCTCTTTTCTTCAGGATCTACTGGGAAAAGTAAAGCGATTGTTCAAAATTTAAATAAATTAATGAGCAAGTTTAGCGTGCCTCGCCCCAGCTTACGTATGCTTATCTTTTTGCAACTGGATCACATTGGCGGTGTCAATTCCTTACTCTACGCCTTGGCGAACCAAGGAACGGTCATTAAAGCAGAAGGCCGTACTCCCGAGCTGGTCTGTGCGGCCATTGAGCGCCATCGCGCTGAACTGCTGCCGACCTCTCCCACCTTCCTAAACCTGATTCTACTATCAAAAGCATATGAACATCACGATCTGAGCTCATTAAAAGTCATTACTTACGGCACTGAACCAATGCAAGAAAGCACGCTGCATCGATTGCAAACGTGCTTACCGACGGTCCGTTTACAGCAAACCTACGGTTTGTCCGAAGTCGGTATATTACGATCTAAATCTCGTGGGGACGGCTCATTGTGGATGAAAATTGGTGGCGATGAATTCGATGTGAAGATCACGGATGGCACACTTCGTATTAAAGCCGATTCCGCTATGCTCGGCTACCTCAACGCGCCATCACCCTTCGATGAAGACGGCTATATGGATACAGGAGACATCGTCGAGCAAGACGGCGATTGGATCCGAATCTTAGGACGTGCCAGCGAAATCATCAATGTGGGGGGCTTCAAAGTTTTTCCCGCTGAGATAGAAAGCGTCCTGTTGGAGATGGATAACGTAGAAGATGTTGTGGTATTCGGTGAAAACCATCCCATCACCGGCAAGATCGTGACCGCGCAATTCAAGCTCATCGAGCCTGAAACCACGCGATCACTCAAAGGACGTATGATGATCTACTGTAAGGACAAATTACCCAGCTACAAAACACCCAGCAAAATCTCCATCACAGATCAAAACAGCTATAATGAGCGTTTTAAGCGTATGCGACGTCGAGACAGCGCGACGCACTAAGGCGACACGCCTTATTACTATTACTGATATTGTTTCATCCAGAGCCTAGAGCCACTGACACACTGAATTGAAACTCGCTGACTTGTTCTATTGACTTTTATGTATGCGAAAAAAATATGCGAAGAAAACTCAAACTTTCCATTAATTTAATTTGTCAGATTATTATGCTGCCTCTATCGATTCCCTGCAAATTAGAGGTCTGCTTTTTCCCACGCAGCGAAGTAATCTTTAATCTGTGCTCGCAGTTCATCGCCTTGCTCCCGGGTCTGCCTGGCAGCTTTCTGCGACGTGGTTTCTACACACTCACACTTGAATACTGTTCACCCGATTGCCACATTGGTTTCGGCGCCATCTTTTCACATCGCGCCACCATGGTAGACTCCCATGTGTATATCGGTAACTACGCCCTCATCGGGTCTGCACGCATTGGAAAACATTGTTTAATTGGTAGTCGCGCCAGCATTCTCAGTGGAAAAGTACTGCACGTGGTTGGTGATGATGGCTTATGGACACCTTTTTCCGTCGACCGCTTACAACAAGTTTGCTTAGGGGAAAACGTATGGGTTGGCGAAGGGGCCATTGTGGTCTCAAATGTTGGTGATAATGCCAAGGTCGGCGCCGGCGCCGTCGTCACCTCACCTGTCAAATCCAGCATCATCGTGACTGGCAATCCCGCTCGCTTTGTGGGTAAACTCGACGACTCACAACACACCACATTGACGTCACCTTCAACTGCACCTTCAACTGCACCTTCAACTGCACCTTCAACTACATCTTCAACTTCGCCTCCAAGCGCCAGCACGCGTTCGCCCAACAAAAGCGAGAAAACCTCTCCGACTTTATAAGGACTGCAATTCACCTTGATTTTATCA
>JARRRL010000168.1:0-6479 GCA_037380725.1 Gammaproteobacteria bacterium
CCAGCAACGGCACGCGGCGGCTCAGCGACTCAACCACGCGCTAACCGAATACATTCAAATATTAGGCATGAAAGAAACGCGCATTGAATTTAGCTTCACCCACACCTCAAGCCCAACAGCCGACGAACAGCTTAAACAACAAGCAGGCCCCCTTGGCTTCGATGAAGGTGAGCTGTTTATCAGCAATCACCCCAAACTACCCTTCACCCCCTTAAAGAAAACGGCCTCCGGTGGCGAACTGTCTCGACTGTCACTGGCACTGTTTATTATCACAGAACAACAATCGGGCACCACGCTGATTTTTGACGAAGTGGACACCGGGATGGGGGGAGAAATCGGTGATCTATTGGGTGCACACCTACAATCCCTCAGCGAACGTCAGCAAGTGATGTGCATTACCCACTTACCGCAAGTAGCCGCTCGCGCCAATCGTCACGTACACGTTTCCAAAACCTCCGACGAAGACAGCGTAGCCTCAACCGCACACACATTGAATCTGAAAGAACGACGAAAAGAACTGGAGCGTATGCTCGGCTTGTCAGGTCTGCGCAACACATTCTTAGTCGACACTCTGCCCAGCGCCCACACCCCTCAGCAACTCCCCACCACAGATCAAGCTACGACAACTCAAGCCATGACAACTCAAGCCAAAGCAACGGATGCTGTAACAAAACAAGCGAGCAGAGCGAGCTAGCTGTTCTCACGGTTTGGACAGTTTGTCTTTTTACATCGACCGTACAAATACAGACTGTGATCTTCCAAACGAAAACCCATTCGAGCGGCGATTTTTTCTTGCTGGGCTTCGATGACTTCGTCCGTAAACTCCATAACGCATCCACAATCCACACAAACAATATGGTCATGATGCTCACCACGAGCCAACTCAAATACCGCCTGTCCCGAATCAAAATTGTGCCGTTCCACCAAACCAGCCGACTCAAACTGCGTCAAGACTCGGTAGACCGTTGCCAAACCGACTTCCTCGCCAGCATCCACAAGCGCCCGATACACGTTCTCGGCTGTTAAGTGATGCGGATCAGCGGATTCGAGCACCTGTAACACTTTAATGCGAGGCAAGGTTACTTTTAAACCAACTTTACGAAGCTCTTTATCCTCTGTGGGCATCAGATCACCTGGGCAGATTATTGTATTGGCCACTCAACGTCTGTATACAGTGGCTTCAGATTTGACTCTTAGACTCACACGAATTATAAGTGAAGCAAAGGAACAAACCCAGAGCGGGTACGCACCATCTTCTTACTGATTATATATACCGCGTGTTGCCGGTTTACGGTTTACACGAACTCAATCTCGCTCACAACAACACAATCCGTACCACAGACTGCCCGTAAACGGAGTAGGCCAACCATCATGATGCCTCAACACACCGTAACACGCTCACCCATCCGCTCCAAACAGCTGCGCCTCAGTATACAAGCCCTGAGTCTCATATTAATCAGCCTACTTCTCAATGGCTGCATTTTCCCTGGCGTGTTTCGCATCGACATAGCGCAAGGCAACATTATAACTGAACAAATGGTCCAGAAACTGCAGCCTGGAATGACACGAGATCAAGTCTTGTTCGTCATGGGCACACCGATCATTCAAGATACGCTAAACCCAGACCGTTGGGACTACGTGTACAGCTTCAGCAAGGCAGGCGCCACACCCGAGATGTACCGCGTCACCCTTTATTTCCAAAACGACCAGTTCGTCCGCCTTGAAGGTGAGCCACCCCCTGACACTCAACTCTTTTGAGCTCAGCCACCATCTTCTCAATATTTCTAGTTTCTATTTTTTGCTTCTTCTGCACGTTTTTTCCGTACTGCTTTCGGATCAATCAACAGCGGGCGGTAAATTTCAACTCGATCCAGTGGTTTGAGAACGCGACTCTTGGGATTTTTTTCTAACTTACCAAAAATACCCATGTCCACTTTTTCGAGATCAATCTCAGGGAAATGTTCTCGAATTTCCGAGCGCTCAACCGCCTCATACATGCTTGTGCCACACGGTACACACAGGGATAGAATCAGCTGCTTTTCTGGGGTGGCGTACGCCACCTCTACCGAAATAGTCGTATCAGGTAGTCCGCCAGTGGCTGGATCATCACTCATAACCACTCTCCCCCACGCAACCATTTGACTTCAACCTTTCACTTCGGTCTTGACGCTAAATACACCTCAAGATCGCGTCTTACCGATGGTGCAAGAATATACAATCCGATTAAATTAGCTATACTCATCGCAAAAATAGCTGAATCGGAAAAATTCACGACCTGAGACAAGTCCATTGTGCACCCAATAATCACGAAAGCGCAAAACAGCAGTTTGAACGTCAGCTCCGTTGCGGCACCTCGACCAAACAGGTAAGTCCAGGCTTTCAGACCGTAATACGACCACGAAATCATTGTTGAAAACGCAAACATCATCACCGCCAGCGCTAAAACATACGGAAACCAACTCACGGTTGAAGCAAACGCATCAGAAGTCAGTTGTGCACCCGACAACTCACCACTCGCCGCCAACGCGGCACCTTGCTCATAAAAACCAGTGATGATCAGCACCAAAGCCGTCATCGTACAGATCACAACCGTATCAATAAACGGTTCCAGCAACGACACAAACCCTTCTGTTACGGGCTCTTTCGTTTTAACCGCTGAATGCGCGATCGAAGCAGACCCTATACCGGCCTCATTCGAAAAAGCCGCCCGCTTGAAACCTTGAATCATTACCCCAATCGCACCACCTGTGACGCCTTCCGGACTGAAAGCACCCACCAATATAAGCTCAAAAGCATCGGGTATCTGCCCCACATTGGCCAGCAAAATATACACCGCTGTCACCACATACAAAATAGCCATAGCGGGAACCAGCTTTTCCGTTACTCGTGCAATTCTTTTAATACCACCAATGATTACCATACCAACCACACCGGCCAAGAGCACACCAAACAACCACCCTCGATGTGCAAACACACTGTTTTCATGACCAGAGATTCCGATGATCACATCATACGCTTGATTCGCTTGAAACAGGTTCCCACCCCCCAAAGCGCCCAGGACGCAGCACAGCGCAAAGAAACCCGCCAAAGCCAAACCAAAATGACGCATGCCGCGTTCATCAAGACCTTTACTGAGATAAAACATCGGACCACCGGACACCGAACCATCGGGGTGTACCGTGCGATACTTCACGCCGAGCGTACATTCAACGAATTTGGAGGACATCCCCAAAAGACCCGCCAAAATCATCCAGAAGGTTGCTCCCGGACCACCATAAGAAATGGCCACGGCAACACCAGCAATATTCCCCAGCCCTACTGTTCCAGAAAGCGCCGTGGCTAATGCTTGAAAGTGTGTAACCTCGCCAGAACCTTGCTGACCCGCTTTGTCGTATTTTCCTGTGACTAAGCCAATTGCGTGCTTAAAACCATGTATGTTAATAAACCTGAAATACAGCGTGAAGAAAGCTGCTGCCACGACCAACCATACTACGATCAACGGCACCGACACTCCACCAATCGTGACTGAGTAGAAAACGATGGAAACCACCACATCCACAAACGGCGCAATTGCATCGCTAATCGCCTTATCGAGAGCGCCTTCCGATGCCCATGCGGACGAACTCATCACCAGCACACCCACAGCAAGCAGCCATGCCATCAAACATCGACCCATCTTATTGGCCATTCTTCCCCAGACGTTTGACTTCCTGACTTCCAAGCCTGTCATCACGTTCTCTACCAATGTCACCAGTGTCTTCCCCTTAGGCCTACCCATGCGTCAGTGGACAGCCTCCTTCATTTCTAATAATGAAAATTTCTAATGATGAAATTCGAAAAATTATACGTATAATGTCTACGCTCAAACGGTACACGGTTTGGGTCCGTTTCTTCGCGTTTGCTGCGCCACGAACTAACTGGTAACTGGCGACCAGCAACACAATCACAACTGAGCCTATACTACGCAAAGCCGCGCAACATGATAACAATGTCTTTGTGATAGTGCCAGATTAAGGGAAGCCGTCACCACTGTGCGGCGCCATATAAAACCATGAGTAAAAAATCCAAAACCGATGCGAATCAAATCGTCGTCAACCGTAAAGCTCGACACGACTATTTCGTCGAAAACGCCACCGAAGCTGGGTTAGTCCTGGAGGGCTGGGAAGTAAAAAGTCTCCGAGAAGGCAAAGTGCAACTGAACGAAGCGTACGTACTTTTGAAGGATGGCGAAGCGTTTCTGTTCGGCTGCCTCATCACGCCCTTGCCCACCGCCTCCACACACATCAACCCCGACTCACTGAGAACCCGAAAACTGCTGCTGCATCAACGCGAACTCAACAAGCTGTTTGGCGCTGTCAAGCAAAAGGGGTTTACCTGCGTACCATTGGACTTACACTGGAAACGCGGCCACATCAAATGCACCATCGCGCTGGCTCGAGGCAAAAAGCTATACGATAAGCGTGCCACCGAAAAAGAGCGAGATTGGCAACGGCAAAAACAACGTATTGCGAGAGATCATTGATCACGTTTAACCCAAGCGCCTTCAGCGTCCTTACTTAGCATCATGACAAGTAAACTCAAACTCGTGGTGCAAACTTTAAAACGCAAATATTGAGAATACGCTCAGATTTTATGTATTCGGTCTTGAAAAATGGACCCAAAGGGCGCACTATCTATAGGTACACCTATTGGGGGCGACCTGGCTTCGACGCTGGTGACAAACCCTTACGTGCATGCCGAGTAGGTACCAGTGCTCGTTAATACCCTGTTACAACGTTATAGTTGCAAACACAACCGTAGCTGCTGCTAATGACGACTTCTTCGGAGTTGACTCACTAGCAGCATAAGTTAATCCTGCGGGATTAGCCCGTCGCCTGAGTGTGCTTGTGCGCTCAACGCGACGGTCAAACACACAAGATCGTCGTTAATGGTTGTCTCGGCCATTGCGGTTAAAACGCAGAGACTCCCGTGACCCACCCTGCCCGTCGGGTCGTGTTGCGGTAAATCAATAGACGACGCTAAGCATGTAGATCATAAGGCAGCGGATCGGCGGACGCGGGTTCAATTCCCGCCGCCTCCACCAAATATCAAAGGCGAACTGTGCTCAGTTCGCCTTTTTTAGTGCAGATAACCCAAATAACAATATGAACAAGCGTACTCAAATTTACACTTCCATTGCTTCAGATTTATAATGCTCACCGATCCCTGATTCCATCAATCGATCTCTATTCCCTTAGGAGCGCCTCAGGCATGAACGCTGCCGATAAGCTGGTGACAGAGTTAGCCCGCAATGAACAAGTGATTCATATCGCCAAATATGAGGATCTAGTGAAGGAATGGGAAGCTCGGAAAGATTTAGCCAAGTCCGCGTCTGGATACGTGGCTGTTGGCAACGATTTGGCAATTACACGCAAGATAATCTCAGATTTTGGGCTAAGGTTCGAGAAAGCGATACTTAGAACCCATAAGGGAAAAAAGTATATCATTTTTAAGGGCTATGCTGGTCAAAGAAAATATTTACGAGGTACTCGGTATTTGTTGACCAATCCAAACGTGGTGAGATTAGCAATAGGACCCAAAGGCATCAAGGACAGTGTTAAGGGTGGGTTTGTTATAACGGTCGTTTTGTCTACAAGCATCGAAGTTGTAAATTATTTGCTCAATGATACGGAAACTTTACACTGTCTTGGTGGGCTTTACTTTGGGCGAGATAGACAAGCGTTTCGGTGCAACCAAGGCGCTAATAGATGCATATCAATCTTTAGGCGTGGACCTTAGAAATATAAAATACGAAACGAATTCTTGGCTAAGGTTCTTTGAAGAGAACCCGTGCAGCCTTACCAGAATTTTTGGCGGGCCCGTGATCTCAGGCTGCAACAGAGACTACTGAAGAAAGTGAACACAAAGACTTCTTACGCACTCCTCGGCTTTGCCGCCTTAGCAGGTGTTTTTGCCACGATATATGCGCTCTATTTACCATTTAGAGTAGCCCACGATCTACTCTCCAATCTTCCTCTCGTTTCATATGAAACGGGTACCTTCTATTGTCTGTTGATGCTCTCAGTCACATTATTGTTCATTTTGGCGGTTTGTTATGAGTTAAAGAAATTCCCCGCATTGACTAAACGTGTTGGGCAAATCGTCGGTGGCAGCTTCCTCTTCGCTTTATTCTACGCCAATGTTATGCCACCGCTGCTGTATGTTTTCGCCGAGCAACAGGGATATCAGCGTTGCTTAGCTGAAAGTGACGATTACTCCTTCCGCAGCGTAAAGGCGCGCTGGGTGAAAGATCTGCAGGAATGCGAGTCTGCCGCTGAGGACTTATCAGAATTTAAAGATTAAATATCAATTACTGACATTCACAACATAAAGAGTTCACATGCCGGACATTCAAATTGAAATTTACCAAACGAATGAGTCAAACTGTATCTTCTTCAAAATGGACTTCAATCTGCGTCTCACCATCATTCGTTTGGTAA
>JARRRL010000169.1:0-5552 GCA_037380725.1 Gammaproteobacteria bacterium
TCCGCGTGAGCGCGTGGATTGAAACCGGCAATCCGAACATATGCGACGCCCGTGGGATTGTCGCGCTCCGCGTGAGCGCGTGGATTGAAACTGTTGATTAAGGCCGTCATCTACAGCAAGCAAATTGTCGCGCTCCGCGTGAGCGCGTGGATTGAAACTCCCGTACAGTATAAGTTAGTAACTTTACCTCTGATAACTCATGCCGGGTTATCGAAGCTTGACTTCATTCTTGATATTGTGCGGTATTATTCCCGTTATCTATAAAAACATTTAACCCTTTAGAGGGGAGAGTGAATTTCAATCCATAATCACTATGTGCAATTATTCACTTAAAATTGCACATAAAAACAGCGTTTCTTGTTATTGCTTGCATTTCTTTTTTATCAAACCGTGCCTAAACATCTACTTATATCACTGAATGCAATCAGCCCTCCTGAAACAGGGTGGTCACTCAAACAAGTAACGCTTATCAAATAACTGAAGGAATAAAAGTACGCCAGCCCTGCAATTGAGTTCATCATTAACAATGATGCCATAGAAAGAATGTCAGAGCGAGATGATATTTTTTTCGTAAACGTTAAAAACAAAAAAGAGTATATCAACATCGGAATTTTCCTTAAAAGATATTGTAATCGAAAGGGATTGCGTAGTAATAAGTAAATTTAACACATCAAAAAAATAAAAATTTCAGTGATGTTCTATACACAGTGCTCAATAACGAACAAAATCTCACGACATACGCCACATGAAAGCGATAGTACCCCAACGTCGCAAATTCCCCGATCTACATTTGTCGTGTTCCGCGTGGTAACCGGCGCTCATCTTCGTCGGAATACGCAATAGGTGGTATATTTTCTGAAATGTTATCGATGTTGTCATCTCGTAGAACTTTTCCTATCTAGTCAACGAGAACTCAATATTTATCAAGGCTAAACTGGTGATCAAAATGGTTTATAGAGAAAAAGTGAATCAGACTTGGGATGATGGCAATGAGCAATCAATGCTATTTTCGTGCGAATGTTGTGTTTACGTTGCATGTGGATGAAGTCCGTACAATCTGTTATAACTCATTCTGTTATATCTCGTTGTCGCGCATCTAGGAATAACACACGGAAGGTTCATGAGCGGAATCCGAAGAATATGCTCGATATTGACCATACGTATACCAGGTTTTAATCTGGCCAAGTGGGGACAGTTCTGTCTGATGGCGTATCGACCTTAATCACTTCCATGATGGAATGATGTAAATCATTCAGGTAAGAATCAATAATGAGCCAATACTACAGCAAAATAAGCCGCTACTTTCGTCAATCATTAATCGATGCTGACAGGCTGTGCCCACAGGATAAAGATATTATTTCAGTATTGGGGCCGGATAAAAAGCAAGATCCACGCAACAATTACTTGGCTTTGGATCACACGGTTTGGATGGAAGGAAGGATTTCTTCCGATTTGGCTGAGGAGATCATCGAAGCGCGACAACCTGAAAATAAGCCGCCTTTGCAACAGTTGGAGATAATGTTATTTCCGCGTGTTGATCATCTGATTTACCAAGGTGGCGCACGGGATAAGCGCAAACGTGATGTTTTGTTGCCATTGGCCGTGTTTGTCAATCTAAAGCGTAGTGGGGTTTTAACGCCCGCTGATAAAGCTCCGTGGATTCCGAGAATCTGGATTGGTCCGACTCAGAGCGCGTCATTGCCTATTACAGAAATGGCTTTAATTGACAATTTTTTTACCCAGCACCCTTTTGACGGTATTGAAACGTGGTGGCAGCTAACGGCGTACTGCGCTCGGTTGCTTTATCATGCGGTGGGTGTGCCTTACCCTGAACCCACTGGGCAGCGGTCCGCTGCGTTGATACGAACGTTAAGTATTTCTCAAGAATATGATTTAGGCCCTCAATGTTTATTGCAGTTGACTGCGCCGATTGTGGGAGTCACCATTAATCTGCTCAAAGTGATCGATTTTTTGCTGGATAGAAAACGATTTCCTGTACTATACCAAGCCTACAGTAATCATCAAGACGCAAAACGCGCGCCTTATTCTAATCAGCACGCAATGAGCAAACTGGCGAAACGGCACGTGGGCCAAATGTCGGGAGAATTTCCGTTGTCAATAAAGCAGCGTAATGCGCTGCACTATCTTGTTGAGCAGAAACACGGAGAAATCTTAGCGGTCAATGGGCCACCTGGTACAGGAAAAACAACATTACTGCGTTCCGTCGTGGCTAATCTATGGACGCAAGCCGCTTTGGACGAAAGAGAACCGCCGCTTGTTGTGGTGTCTTCGAACAATAATCAAGCCGTGACGAATATTTTAGAAAGTTTCGCCCGCATCGACGAAACAGGCTTGGATGAACGCTTGATTGGACGTTGGTTACCGGAGGTTGACAGTTACGGCCTGTATTTTTGTTCCAGCGTAAAAGCGAATCAAAAAAACCCCTATCGTTATGCAGGACCCAGAGGCGAAGGCTGCATGGCGGCTTGGCAAACGCAAGCGTTTGTGACTCAAGCAGAAGCGTATTTTCTCGCTAAAATGTCACAATGGCAACAAGATGAATGTAAAAACGTAGATGATGCGTTGGTGGTTTTGCATAATGAAATGCTCGTGGTTGAAAAACAAATTCAGTACGGCTTGGCGTGTTTGGATGCTTGGCAATCCGCAGTAAATGTTATCGTGGAAAACGATGGATCGGTGGAATCACTGAAAGCGATCATTGCTGAACGAAGCAATACCTTGTCCGAGAAAATAGGTGATTATGAGCAAGAAAAAGCGATTTTGGATGCAATTTATGAGCTATGGGCTTCGCGCAAATGGTGGATCAGTCTACTCATGTGGTTACCGCCGATTCGTAAACAAGAGGTGCGCAAAACAGCGCGTTTGCTTAATCAATGGGACAGGGCCTTTACAATCCATTCTCATGAAGATGATGCAGTAGAAAATGCGCTGACTGAGAAATTGATCGACATGCGTAGCCAAATCAGTCAACTGCAACATCAAGTGACTGAATCAGAAAGCAGGTTAAATGACTTGTTGTTGCAGCAAGAGAAGCTTGAGGAATGGTTAGCGCCAGGCGAAAATCTCAAGCTGCTTGGCAAGACGATACCAGACCTGGTGGCAGAGCTGAATGATCGGTATTACCGTTTCCGCCTGTTTAAATTGGCGACGCACTATTTTGAAGCGCGTTGGTTAAAAGAGACGAAAGTCTTTGTCGAAAGCAAAGATGAAGATAAAAAGTCACCCTTCAAATTACTGCGTAAACTTCGTCGCTACGCGAAACTGACGCCTTGCTTTGTTTCAACTTTCTTTATGACGCCCAGTACGTTTTTGGCGGGAGAGTATATCGATAAAACCTGGATGGATCTGCCGCAATTGGAGGAGATTGATTTACTGATCGTAGATGAAGCCGGTCAGGCCTTACCGGATGTTTCAGCCGCCAGTTTTGCTTTAGCAAAAAAAGCATTGGTTGTTGGGGATACTGATCAGATCGAACCTATATGGCGAATTCCGGCCAGCGTGGATCGTTCGAACCTTGCTTTATTTGATCTGTTGTCTGATGAATACGATTATGAGCAGTGGTTAGCCAGTGGTTTGTTGACCAGTAGTGGGAATGTGATGCGGTTAGCGCAAAGACAATGCTTGTATCATCAATTTGAGCAGCTTCAGCGGGGTTTGTACTTGACAGAGCATCGCCGTTGTTTAAACGAAATTGTGGGTTATTGCAATGATTTGGTGTATCGGGGTCTGTTGGAGCCGCTGCGCGGTGATGCAAAGCATGAGTTGCCTTGGGGCGTCATGGCCTTAGTACCCGTTTATTCGCCATCTCGATCTTTTGGTGGAAGCCGAGGTAATCAGGGAGAGGCGAGGGCGATTGCAAATTGGTTAATGAACCAATACCAAACGATAGTAGCATATGCGCGAAAACAAGATAAAAAATTTGAGCACATTCAAGATGCGGTTGTACTGTCTCAAACGGTGGGGATTGTCACGCCATTCAGTAAGCAAGCTGTGTTAATTCGTTCTGAGCTAAAAAAGGTCGGAATTAGGGGATTAACGGTGGGGACGGTTCATAGTTTACAGGGCGATGAGCGATTGGTGGTCCTATTTTCCAGTGTTTACGGTGAAAACAACAAAGACAGCGGAAAGTTTTATGATATCAGTCCGAATATGTTGAATGTTGCGGTGTCTCGGGCAAAAGATGTGTTTATCGTATTTGGCGATCCTACTGTTTTTGGCGCGACTGCTGCGGGATCTCCGTCTGGTCTGTTAAGAAAAAGACTTAAATTAGCAAATGATGTGCCTAGCAGTGAAGTAAATGAGGAAAGTGCGAGTCATTTGGTTTTGGAGTTGTAGAACGACGGCATGCTTCGTTGGTAAAAGTAACAGAAAAAAATAGAAAAAGTAACATAAAAAGCAACGGGACACTCAGTAGAATGCTCTCAACGTCGCGATCTCATCTATTTCGCAATCGTCGTTGAATACGATAAAAGTCTGGGGAGGGAAGGACAGCAACCCACATAATATAAGCATAGTTTATTTATGGTTTCATATACATCTGCTTATAATTTGTCTTCAAGCGGTATAACGCTTAGCCTTTCACAGGGCACTGATAGCATTACTGACAGAGATGGTAAGAATTCAGTAGGAGTAAGAGAGTAGGAGTTTGGATTACTTGAGAGGGAAATCTGATTCAGAGAATTAGTTGTGTGCACACGATTTGATCGTTTAAAGATGTTGCTTGCTGGATGAAATAGTATTGACCGTATAGTTTCATCAGTGCTAGAATCGGTAGTTCTTTTCGATGCTTGCATGTATTGGAGAGAGTAAGGCAAAAAATAAGAACTATTGAACGAACCATAACTAATAGAAATTTAATTTTTTGCGCATTAAATTGTATGTTGTTTTTAAAAAAACAAATACAATTTTGCTCGACACAGCTTTCAAAAAAATTTATTTGAACCAATTTTGAAAGCTTAGTTATCCAGATAAAATATACCCTACCTGGGAAAAGACCCAGTTAACTCAGTTTGTTTAATTGAGGACTAATATGGAGATTAGAAAAATGAAAAAAATATTGGCATCAGGACTGGTTATTTTGGCAACTTCATCGGTTGTGCAGGCAGAAAGCTGGGATTCAGGAGGTTGGGGGGCAGAAGAGTGGTATGCGGGTTTGCAGTATTCTTATATAGAAGCAAATGTAAAATTTAATAGACAAGAAGATTGTTGTTTAAACGGGAGTAACGTTTTATTGGATGGGGAAATTGACAGCAAACCTTCAGCCATAAATTTAAATGTTGGTAAAACAATAAATGAAAACTTTGCTATTGAAGGATTATTGGGTTTTGGTTTGAGTGATGATGATGCTAATGGTACTCTTGAGGACGGTTTTTCAGATAGTCTAGTAAGATATTCAGATGCTAAGCTTGGTTTAAAAACACTCCTTGGAGTCTCAGCGGTCGGAAAATTTCCTATCAACGATAGTATTAATGCGTATGGAAAATTGGGATTAGCGCAAATCAAATATGAAGATGAGGATAATGATACTGCTG
>JARRRL010000170.1:0-9407 GCA_037380725.1 Gammaproteobacteria bacterium
AGTGGCGTATGTGCTCACCTGCCCCCTTTGATTGTGACCTTGCTCAAGAAAGCGCGCTGGCGCCCGGTCCCGGACTGGCGTTGTTGGGACAATTGGGCACGCATTACTTGGAACATTATCCAAGCGAAGCAGCGAATACCCTATTGGATTTACCGCCTGCGATCGCAGCAGGTGCCATTAATCATTGCCGTATGGCAGCGCGTTCACGCCTTTGGAAGCTCATGCCCATCGACAGAACCCGACAATTGCTTACGGAGCTGGACCCCACTGCTTCTGCAGTGTTGCTGCAACAAATGGGCTTTTCAGAAGCGTTGCCCACCTTACGAAGCTTAGACGAAAACAATCGGATTCCTGTGATCGGTGCCTTGCCCCGAGATCTCGCTGACAGCTTTGAAGGTCTGCTTCGGTATCCAGACAATACCGCCGGGGCTATGATGTCCAGTGATTTTCACGTGTTTTTTCTCAATCAAACCGCCGGATACGTCGTGCGTTACTTTCGTCGTATGCAAGTCAAACCCCATCAAGACATTTACCTTTTGGATCATCACGGCGCGCTGGCAATGCGGGCTACATTGAATGCCCTCATCATTGCGCCAGAGAATGCGCGTCTCAGTTCATTAGCCGATCCAATCATCGCATCGGTTAGTCCCATGACCACACAATCTGAAGTGTGGCGCTTGATTCATCAGCATCAAGTACACAGTTTGCCTGTTATCGATTCCGCTCAACGACTCGTGGGTGTCATCCATAATCGTGCTTTCCGAGCGGTTCTATCCGATTCACTCACCATCAGCACTCAACAAACCATAGCAGGTGGAAACAAAGACGAACACGCTTTAGCAACCAGCCGTTTCGCCGTACGAAGTCGGCAGGTCTGGCTTCAAGTAAATTTGTTGACGGTATTTTTGTCCTCAATGGTCTTCGCGTTTTTCGAGCAAACGACCATTCAAATTTCTGCTATGGCGGTCCTACTGTCCGTCGCTTCAGGCCAAGCGAGCAGTACAGGTGCGCAAGCGCTTGCCGTAACCATGCGCAGTCTCGCTTTGCGTGAAATCACCGTCAAACATTGGCGACGCATTGCGGCTAAAGAAGCAAAAGCTGGTTTATTGAATGGCGTTGCGGTTGCCTCTACGGCAGCATTGGGTGTGTTTTGTTGGCGCCATAATACTGCCCTGGCCAGCAGCATCGCGATCGCCCTGCTGTTATCCATGGTTTTATCCGCTACAATCGGTTCATTGGTTCCATTGTGCTTAAAGTGGCTGAAACAAGATCCCGCGCAGTCAGCTTCCATTATACTTTCCACACTCACTAACATCATTGGTTTGTTGGTTTGTTTAGCGGTCACCTCGCTGTTTTTGGATAACCTTTGATTGGTTGCTTCATAAAATATTCTCTCAATAGGAGCAACAAAAAATAAATCATTTGTACAATCTCTGGTCGACTGTTAGGTTAGAGTGACAATGTCAGTTGGAATCAAACCCCTTTTGTTACTCATGGTTTAGCTCAATGAATAAAACGGTATTGCTATTATCCACGTTCTGCTCTGTGTTCATGACCACCCCCTGTGCGCACGCTGGAACGTTTACGACGTTGACATACAACATTGCCGGTTTACTCGAACCTTTTTCGAGCGCCCCTTCTCCTCGACGGCAGGCCACTGAGCAAATCAGTTGTTACGTTAATGCGTTTGATATTGTTAATGTACAGGAAGATTTCAATTACCACGCGGCGCTCTACGACACCTGTAATCGACACCCGCCTCAAAATCGGACTCCCACAACAGGTGGTATGGGTTTTGGCAGCGGTCTGAATACCATGAGCTATTTCTCCTTCGAACCCGCCAAGCGGGTAACGTGGAAAAATTGCAGCGGCGTAGATTGTTTAACACCCAAAGGCTTCACGTTGACCACAGTACGCTTAGAGCAGGGCACTTATCTTGATGTATATAATTTGCACGCCCAAGCTCAAAACCAAGATAAAGATGCCGCTAATCGTCGCGCTAATATTCAGCAATTGCTCGATTACATCAATGAACACTCGTCTCAGAACGCCATACTCATTATGGGTGACACCAATACACGCTATGAACGTCGCAGTGATAACATGGAACGGTTTATTGAGGCGGGCTTTAAAGATGTTTGGGTTGAGTTGTATCGCAACGGTGCACTTCCACCTAAAGTGTCCGAATCGAATGACAACCCTACTGCAAAACCCTTGCTGTCTTGCCATCCCGTTACCACTTCGGCCCAGTGTGAAATCGTTGATAAAGTGCTTTACCGAGACAACCGCTACCTCACGTTAACGCCTCTTTATTATGTGCTGCGAGAGGACGACATCAATCAGCAGGGGCAAAAATTATCTGATCATCCTCCTGTTGCTGTCCATTGGTTATATACAACCAATCCCATGATTCAAATAAGTGACCCGATAGGAGGGGGTGGCGGCAATAGTTTTAATCACGTAAATTCCATCACTAATGGTAATAACATCACACGTATTGCCATTCGGACCGGAGCACGCGTTGATCAAGTTGAGTTAACGATGAGTGATAACACGGTGTATGTTCACGGCGCTGAGGGAGGAAATCCAAGTGAGCTCATCTTACACGAGGACGAGTACCTGACCGACCTGGCAGCTTGCGTGGGCACCAAGAATGGGTCTAATCGTATTTTCTACATTTCATTCACCACCAATCATGATCGTACCCTCTTCGGCGGGAATATAACGGACTATTGTGAGCACTGGTCAGCACCATCTGGTTGGCAAATTCAAGGCCTACATGGGCGATCAGGTCAGGAGTTGGATCAAGTTGGTGTGATATACAGTCCGCTTTAAGCAGCATCTCATGTCACAAACGAAAGAGATGTGCGCACCAGTACGCACACACGATGGGTTACTGCTGCGCCTGCTTTTATTGCCTGTATTGCCTGTTTTTTAGCTTCCATCGTTGTCGAACTGTTTTCAAACCCATTCAAACGCCTTCATTCGTGCTGATCATTCACACAAAGTCCCACTCAACACACACATACCTCAACGGCTTATGCTATCATCAAGTCCGTTTGATACAGCATCGTCCAGAAATAAGCAGGATCAAGCCAGCATGTGCGGGATAACCGGATTCACACAGTTTAGACACCCAATACCCAATGCCAAAATACTTTTGAATCATATGGTTAAGGCTATTAACCATCGAGGACCTGATTCGCAGGGGTATTGCGTACGAGATGGCGTCGCACTGGGTCACGCTCGTCTCAGCATCATCGATCTCAGTGAATTCGGGCATCAGCCCATGCACTCGCCTTGCGGTCGTTACAGCCTCGTGTTTAATGGGGAGATATATAACTTTAACACGTTAAAAAATGATTTACAGCGCAAAGGCTATCGGTTTCAAGGCACCTCCGATACTGAAGTGATATTGGCGCTGTACGCCGATGCAGGAACCGATGCTGTGGAACGTCTAAACGGTATGTTCGCCATCGCTTTTTGGGATAACCACACAAAAACATTAACGTTACAGCGGGATCGCATCGGTAAAAAACCGCTCTATTATGCGCACCACCATGGTGAGACTCTATTCGCTTCAGAACTCAAATCACTGCTGCTATACCCAGGCATTGAGCGACGTATCCGATACGATGCGTTGCATGATTTTTTTGCTTACCAATATATTCCCGACCCTAAAACTATTTTTGAGGGTATTTATAAGCTCCCTCCTGCGCACACGCTGACCATCCGCTCTGGGGAGCCTTCTCAAATGCGGCGCTATTGGAAACCGAGTTTTGCAATTCAACAAAACATATCGGAAGAGGAAGCTGCTCACAAACTGTTTGAGCTGCTCCGCGATTGTACGACTCGTCGAATGGTTAGCGATGTTCCTTTAGGTGCTTTTTTAAGCGGTGGTATCGATTCCAGCGCCGTTGTCGGGCTCATGGCCAGCACTGGTTCTCGAGTGACCACGTGTTCCATCGGCTTCGATGAGAAACAATATAACGAGACGGAATTTGCACGCATCGTCTCGGATAAGTTTCATACCGAGCACCATGAATTTACGGTGCATCAAAATGTTGCTGATCAGCTCGTTCATATCGCTCGTTTTTTTGATGAGCCCTTTGCGGACCCCAGCCTCGTGCCCACATTCTTTGTATCCGAACTGGCGCGACAAAAAGTCACCGTTGCCCTTGCCGGAGACGGCGGTGATGAAATTTTCGCCGGTTACAGCAAGTACGTGACCGATTGGCAAGAGAACCGTTTACGGCAACGTTTTCCCAGCTTCAGTCGAAAAGCGATGGGGCAGATTGCGCCATTGTTGCGAGGCGTGCCGGGTAAAATTATTCGTAAAGCCAGTAGTTTAATGTATAGCCTCAGTTTGGACCCCGCTCATGCATTTTACGTAACCAACTCCTTTCTTGATGAACACATCTGGCAAAGCATGATTAACGCTGACACGCAGCGACAACTCAGCAGTTACCACCCCAGTCAATTAACACGAGAAATATATGGGCAAGCCGACGGACCTGATCATTTAAGCAAAATTCTCTATACCGATATGTTAACCTATCTGCCTGGTGGTATTTTGGTTAAAGTAGATCGAATGAGTATGGCCAACTCATTGGAGGTGCGCGCGCCACTGCTTGACTATCAAAATATCGAATTTGCCAATAGTTTACCCAGCCATTTTAAATTTCGCTGCGGTGAGAAAAAGTATATTCTCAAAAAAAGTGTGAAAGACTTACTGCTTGGCGCAATGGTTACGTTCCGAACTCAAAATCATCACAGAAAAAACACTGTTTACTCGTGATGCGGGTGTGTACCAATTCTTTAGTCCCTCTGCGCTCACTACATTGTGGGAACAGCATCAAGCCAAACGGTTTGATCATGCGAGTATCTTGTGGAGTCTTCTGATGTTTGAACTGTGGTGGCAACAGTATATGCAGTAAGCCCATGCCTTACCGTGTTAGGGTTGTTAATACGGAAATGGCAACTGGCAGGTTACGTCGTAGCCATGCGCAAATGCATGGGCACAGGCGCAAAAGCAATGAAGCAATGAAGCAATGAAGCAATGAAGCAAATTATAGTCAAAGAGCCTTAACTCGAACTTCATGCGACAATGCGTTATAATTCCGCGCCTATTATTTGGTTGTGTCGTTGCGATGGCGTTCGTACGCTGAACAGGCCTAACAAGCAGAAACAAAGCGCGTTACAATCCATGAGGAAAATTTGCTTGCACAACCACTATTGCCGTCTATCTTCATCTTGGATGAAGACTGTTTCGCATGGACACAAGTGGCAAAAAATACATCAATTCACAACACCCAACAGACACACAGACTACACATTTTCGATACGATGACGAGAATCTTACAGCCATTTATTGACTTGAAAAACGGTACAATACCTCTTCACGACTTCACCCGAGCTTTATGGGTTCAGGTGCGAGAGAATCGGTCGACGGCAACAGAAGTTCTTCGTCAACTGGACGTGTTACGAGAAGATGGGGTTCTCGACCCGCTGAAGCACCAGGAATTGAAAACTATGACAGAGTCGCTAAGAGAAGGCGCTGAGCGCCTCCCAATACCGGACCCCAAAAGTACCATGGATCCTGAGCCCACAGCTGATGGAAACACCGTTACCGCAATTCAGAGACAGAAAGCACATTATTTGGCGGCATTAGCCAAACACCCTCCTCGCACTGAAAAGGCGTCATCGGCAGCGCAGCATATGACAGATGTTCTGGTCGAGCAGACGCAGGAGTACGCGCCCTTACCGCCTCGCCGAATGCTTAAAACAGAGCACAAGGTGTGGAGTCAACAGGTCTCCAATGCACAACACAATGTATCCAACTTTGAGGCGCCGCTGGATCAAGAGACCCTGTCAGATCAAGCCCAGCTAGACAAACAGAGCGATCAAAATAAAAAACTGAATAATGAAGACACAAAACCAGCATTGTATCAGTCTCCTGCTCGCCGCCAATACGCACCAAGTGCAACCGCGATTACGCACGCACCCGAAACCGTGTCCGCGCACGCTCTAGAAGAATCGACATCCCCTAGAAGTCCTGTTTTGGATGACAAAGGACTCAGTGCTGTGCTTGAACGCATACACCTTACCTCTCATGATGAGCACGACGACTATGCTGTTAAGCAATCTACTTTTGACCACATAAGAACTCCAAAACGGTCTCGGCGTGCGCATACAACCAGTATTCAACCGCAGAGCAAAACTGGCCATTCACAGACATGGCTTAAACATACAGCGAGTACGATCGTTGTCATTTCCGTTGTAGTCGGCGGTCTGTTCGTCTATAAGCAAGAGTCGTACAACAACCTGATGCACGATTTATTCAGTGTGAAATCTAACCTGAAAGAAGCACAGAACGAAGATCAGACAATATCTGACTCCGATTCTGCTCGTGTATCACCCAAGATCAACACAAGTTCAACCTCTCAAGCAATATCAAACGACAATGTTCATGTAGCACCGATTGAACCTGTTAAGCACTCGTCTGAAGTATCCTTAGGCGACTCCAGTGTTCATGCTATTGACACAAACGCCATTTATGAACAGCTGCTCGAAGCGTGCCACAACGGTCGCCTAGATCCCAAACACCAAGCAAATACCGCGCTTTACTTGCTATCCTCATTGGAATCGGCAAAGGCCGATACACTCATGTTGCTTCGAGCTCGATCCCGTATCGCTCAAGCGTATCTTGAGAACGCCAGGGTAGCGCGGCAAAATAACGATTGGTCACGTGCAGAAAAACTTGTCTCTAAAGCCATCGAGATTAGAAAAACAAGTCCGTAATTTCAGTACACAACTTTTCAGTACACAACCTTGGCATACCTTCTTCACAAACGAGATAAACAAAATGAACTTATCTCGGCAATCTGTGCGTCTATATATACTCTTGGAAAACGCCTTTGTATAAGTAACTAAGTTGAATTTTTGGCCTTAGCTTGCTCCATGAGTGTCTGCTTTAAACAGACGTGTACTCAAGTCTGTTTCCGCATATTTTCTGCAAAACCTACTACATACACGTCCATAAGAACTCTATCAAAGACAATAAAAAAGTCATTTGATCATTTTCTCAACTGGATCGTCATGAATAAAACGTGCTTATTAAGTGCGGCACGTCTCATTTTTACCGATCAACAGAGTCATTTTATTCGTTTGCGTGAACCAGTTCCCTTCTTCATAAACAACAAACGCCTAAGCTAACTAGTATGACGTGAGCAGCGTGCCATCGTTTTGGTTTCGAATCGATGTCGCCAAGCTCACGGAGAATACAGAGAGAGCAGAGATTAGAACGCGAAACCTTTGTTTACACTCTCACGAGCGACAGGGAATGTTCATCGAGAGATCGAGTGAAAACTGCACGAAGTCGTGGTTTTTGTCAGTAAATCTGAAGTCGATGGCGTTTCAACTATGAGCAATAAACATACACAAGAGTTTCAACTACGAACTATGAGCACATTAATCCTCTCGACATGTTTACTACTGGCTGGCTGTGGCGCTGGTGGTGCAGATAGCCAAGATGCAGCGCAAGATACCGCAACCGTACAAACTCCACTGTCACTACCGGGTAATAGCAATACGACATCCGACACCCTTGCAACAAGTGCAATCAGCGAAGAGCAGACAACGGTTTCGATTGCAGAAGCTATCGAAGCAGAAGCTATCGAAGCAGAAGAGAGTCGCGCTACTAATAACGGTAATGATCCATTACCGGGTGATTCGACCTCATCAAACAATAGCAACACTGCGGACACAGTATCCCCTGACACTGCTTCAGACCCATCTCAATCGAATGTAGCATCCAATGCGAACGTTGTAGTAAGTGTTCCAAATACACCTACAGCTTATGTAGCCACTATTCAATGGCAAGCTCCTGATAGACGAGAAAATGGAAATGAGCTGTATCTGCATGAGATTGCGGGTTATGAGGTTCAATATCGGTCCGCTGGAGCTAGTGCTTATACTGTTGTAAGAGTTCCCGAAGATGACGGTTCCATTGAGCAAACTTTGTCGGTAAAAGTGGATATGAATGGTAATAATGGTAATTTAGAAGTCTTGATCGCCAGCTACGACAATAACGGTCTTTACAGCCAATACCGAAGTGTGATGGTTGAAAACCAACAAGACCCTGTGTTTGCAAATAGCTTTTGATTGGGATGGCCTTAGAGCTTTGATTTACAAGAGATCTGATCAAAATATACACGGGCGTGTTTGTTTAAGTTCAGATTGGCAAGGGTATTGTCCAATCGCGTAGAATGGTTCCACTGTGAAGCCCTGGTAAAGGCCAGACCAACTCATACTGGAACTCTAAATTGCTATGAAGCACGCTCTGACTATTGATGTTGAAGATTATTTCCACGTAGCCGCCCTGGCCAAACAGTTTCCTTTGGGGACCTGGGACGATCAGCCGCTGCGAGTGATTAACAATACTTACCGTTTACTAGACCTATTGGGTGAACGGGGTATAAAAGCCACCTTTTTTGTTCTCGGTTGGGTAGCAAAACGCGCTCCTGAGATGGTTAGGCGCATTCACGACGAAGGACATGAAGTAGCTAGCCATGGTTATAGTCATCAATTGATTTACAGTCAAACACCCGACGTGTTTCGTCAAGAAACCGTGCGAAGCAAAACGCTTCTAGAAGACCAGATCGGTTCTGCTGTTAATGGCTATCGTGCTGCCAGCTATTCAATCACTCGCAAAAATCTGTGGGCTTTGGATATTTTAGCTGAATCAAATTTCACTTATGATTCAAGTATTTTCCCGGTTTACCACGATCGATACGGTATACCCGATTCACCCTGCAGGCCTTATCAATTGATAACATCAAAAGGCCATGGCATCATAGAGTTTCCCATTACCACAACACAAATCGGTCCCTACAGATTGCCCATCTCTGGAGGTGGTTATTTTCGGATCTTTCCTTATATGATGACAAAATGGGGTTTGAAGCGAGCCACACAGCAAATGGGAACCCCCTTCGTTTTTTATTTACATCCATGGGAAATTGATCCCCATCAACCTCGAATAAAAACATCTGTTCTGTCTCGATTTAGACATTATACCAATCTCAGTCGATGTGAAAATCGATTGCGGTCACTCACCAGCGATTTCGTGTTCACCACAATGACTGAAGCATTAAATCAATGCAAACTTACTAAGTTTAACATCGACACGAATACGCCCACTTTTTCTTAAACAGCCTGAGTATCAGGCCATACGAATATCTTAAACGGTATATGTATTCATTAATACGATGGAATTTTGTCAGACCTAAAGCGCGCGATAGAAAACCGTTATTCATTATTTTTATCAGGATAGACACATGATTTTGTCACAATACTCACTGGAAGATTTGAAAATTCAACAGAAAAAACTATCAAGAAAAATTGGAGAA
>JARRRL010000170.1:9454-16335 GCA_037380725.1 Gammaproteobacteria bacterium
AAGAAAAATACCGATGAAGGCAAATCAGAGACAGGCATCACCGAAACCAATCACGTGAATCCATTCGCCCTGCCTTGCATTCGATACGCCTCCAACACAAACGATCGCACTTTCGACAACGCGACCATAAATGAATTTTCGCTTTTAACTGAAGACAGTACGGCGATCGAAAGCTATCTTCATAAACACCCAGGCAGCACGCCGTATCACAGGCCATGTGTACTACGCACAATACAAACCACATTCTTGCACGATTGCCGCTATTGGGTAGCCAAGCGTGAATCGCAGATTTGTGGCG
This sequence comes from Gammaproteobacteria bacterium, assembly GCA_037380725.1. GTDB lineage: Bacteria > Pseudomonadota > Gammaproteobacteria > Pseudomonadales > JANQJO01 > JARRRL01. The sequence goes on from JARRRL010000170.1 coordinate 9,753, forward strand.
TTTTACCACTTGTACAGCTGAAAAGCAGACTATTTGGAAATTACTGTGTCTCCATGCCTTTTTTCAATTATGGTGGCGTATTAGCCGATGATGTCATTGTCGCACAGCAACTGCTTAAACACGCGTCGTCCTGGGCCATCAATCGGGGTGCTAAACACGTAGAATATCGTTACGCTTCCGATACCCATTTTGATCTTCCGCATAAATCCGACAAAGTTTCGTTTTACCTTTCTTTGCCCGAAACATCAGAAGCGCTGCGCCAATCATTCAAATCGAAACTGCGTTCACAGATCAAAAAAGCACAATCCTACCCACATCAAGTTCGCCACGGTGGTGCGGAGTTGGTCGATGACTTCTATCGTGTGTTTTCCGAAAATATGCGTGACTTGGGTACACCCGTTTACGATAAGCAACTCTTTCGTAATTTAGCCATTACCCTTGGGAATCGATTGTCGGTGACGGTCATCTACTATGATAATAACCCAGCAGCAGCAGCTATTCTGATTGGTCACAAACACCGCTTGGAGATTCCGTGGGCATCTACGCTTCGCACACACAACCCAAAAAGCGTTAATATGCTACTGTATTGGGAGGTCCTACAGTGGGCTATTCAGAAAAATTACCGCGTTTTTGATTTTGGACGCTGCTCAACCGACGCAGGAACTTATAAATTCAAAGCGCAGTGGGGTGCCACCGAGCTGCCTCTGCATTGGGACTACCAGCTTTTCAATGGAGAAATGCCTGCGCTCAATACAAAAAATATTAAATATAAATTTTTAATTTCAGTTTGGAAACGTTTGCCAGTTTTTGTTGCGAATACACTGGGTCCACACGTGGTAAAATATTTACCCTGAATGTTTTACAAGCGCTTCGCGCTCTCACATCATCACATAGACTTAAAAGATATTCTTGCGACCAATACTGTGCTAATACGTTTATTAGCATTTATGATATCAGGCTGTGCTCATGGGATGGGCCGGGAGTTCGTTTATCGCGAAATATTAGGTTACAAAATGACGCAGCGCGTCGTCTAGCATATTAAAATGTCATCGTGTTACGCTGTTCGCTAAAGGTGAGTCGTCTACCTATTATATTGTTATTATTGACAACTGTTTGATCTATAAATAAATCGCGTCGTCACCGCATTGATATGGATAAGCTGGACGCATTATGTGTAAGAGTATGAATGATAAATTTATAATTAAAATAACTATTTTGCGTTGCTTTCGTAATCGCTTCGTGAGCATTTGTTTTTTGCTTCCGTTTCTCTTCTGTTTGAGCGCCTGCGGTGGTAATAAGAACGCTAGAATTAGCGACGTAATCGAAAATTCAGATGCGATATCATCTAAGTCGATGCCGGTAGTATCAGAAAATATTTTGACTGATTCATTGTCGGGTGTGTGGTATGGACTGTCAGAAGAATCGATTCAGGTCTCCATAGAAGGGACAGATGCTGATGGGAATGAGGTCGACTGGATAAATGAGTTGGGTGATATTATACCTATCAAAGATCGAGCCATGATCTGGTTTATGTCGACCGCCCTCAATGGCGGTGAATTACGTTCTCGCAGCGCCTATAGTTTTCGAATGATTGAAGACAGTGCCGACCGAGAAACGCTTTGGGTTGATTTTTGCCAGAACCCCGTTGCGGGTGAATCAACAGCAATAAAGCTAATGGGTAATCTCATTAGCATTTCGGGCATGAGTGGCGTGGGACAAGATGGTTTTGAAAACATCATGGCGTTACCCGGAATGTTTATGCTGCCTGATGATACTTCTGAATCCATGATTGAGAAGGAACCCATTCCCATTGAAATTAATAACAACAGTCGCATTCTATTTGATACCGTAACGCGCACACATACAATCAGTAGACCATTATCCGATTTGGAAGATCACATTTCTTCAAATAATGAGGAAGCCATTGCAAGACCTCCTGCTAATCGCCCTGTCGCGTCTGATCCCCTTGATACGGCCACGGATCCTTCTGAGTCGATTACAATTCCAGCGGAATTATCACGAGTTATTACTCCGGATATGATGTTGAACATTACGTTCACGCAAACCGTGGACCGTCAATGGATAAAAATTAAAAATTCATCATCCGATCTGCTGGGTGTGGCGCGCTATGCTGACCAAGGGTTTGATGTCGGTTGCTTTTACTTAATGCAAGCCAATACATCTGGGAATCTATCCGGCGTTGTGGATATGGACGCTTTTGAATATGGGGTTGCTAGCGTCGATCAGCAAAGGGAGTGGTCACTTTCTGAGTCTAACCGTTCATTCTTTTTACCTGGCATCTCAGATAGCAACCGGTATGCTTCTTTTGAGACTCAAGACTATTCGAATAGTTCTTTCACATCAGAACAAGTAGCTAGTCTTGAGTCTCAACAGAATGAATTGCATGAAGAACTTCAAACCGTTTCGTCTGAATACTTTAAAAATTGTTCTGACCAGCAATTTGATTACCCACAAAAACCCGTTTATGACCCCGACACAGGTGGGCCCGCTAGACCACCTGTACCGCCAATGCCGCTACCGAGTCAAGATTCCAATTCGAGTAACGAAGAAACATCGACAGCGCTATCGGAGTCAGAATGTCTGGATTTGAGATTATCAATAGATGATCTTCAAGAAAGAATTTTTGCTGGCCAGATGATCCTGGATAAAATTTTGTATGGCGATCGCGATTACTTCAGTACTGAGTGGGGAACCTTGTCTTTCGAAAAATTTGCAGTTGATGGCAATCTCCATGAGATCAAATTTGAAACATTTTTACCACAATTTATTGACGATTCTGGAGCGGCGGTTCCGACTGAGATCAGTGACGAAAGTGGCGCCTCAAATACGGGAGAGATTATTTTGAGATTATCCCCTTGACTTGATGGATTTTCATTTTACCAGATCGGCGTTCATATTATTACTGTATTACTTTTATTTTATACAGTGCGACAGCGTGTGTACCCAGTTATCCATTCCAAAATTACCGTTGGATTTGGATGGAACGACAAAATCTTCGTACATCGCTTCTTTATTTCAGGCCATAGGCTAGAAATTTCCATTGCTTCCTATCCGAATCCTAATTACGTAATTAACCGACGATAATTCACACAGGCTTATCGAAGCATCACAAAATTCTTTTGATCCCAATCTAGGTCAGCAATATTGCCTTCATACTGATCAAAGTCAGGACTTGGCGACAGTCCTTGCGCTGTATCTAACATATGTTAATTTCAAAAAGACTGCAAAATGAGTCTGCGCCCCTTCCCTCTTTTACTCCATCGATCTCATAAAAAACTAAGCGCCACAGGGTGGCTAAAAGGACGACCAGAAAGATTACAATAGGTTTACTTTTGATTTATTGTTGATAGAATGCCCCGATCAAAAATGAGCGCGTTTGGGGAAAAGTCAGTATGGATAATTCTATCAGTTGTATCAGTCATTCGAGCGTAAGCGTACCTGTCGCCAATCACACCATTCCCCCACGAGCTTCTGCCCCTGTAGAGCTTCCCCCGGAAATTTGGCGTGAGATAGCCGCTGTAGCTAGTGCTCATTCAGTACTGACGTTGCGGCAAGTTTCACGTGATATGCGCTCAGCCATTGACAGCATTGATCAAACGAATTTGAATCGAATTAATCAAGGTACTGATTCAACAGTGGATCTTTATCAGTCCAATGGTGGTGTGCGCTCTGTCACAAGAGATCCGGCAGCTCAAAGTGTAATAGCTAGAGACGAAAATATATCACCAGCACTGCAAGAGTTTTTTGCGCATAGTAATGATGTTAATGTTCGAAGGCACTTGGCGCGCAACCCCAGCCTGAACTCTGAGACTGCACAGGAGAAACTGGCTCGGGATCCAAACAGACGTGTTCGAGAGGTCTTGGCGGGCAACCACAGCCTGAGCTCTGAGGCGGCACAAGAGACACTGGCGCAGGATCAGTACGAATGGCTTCGAGAGGCCTTGGCGCTCAACCCCAGCCTGAGCTCTGAGGCGGTGCAGCAGACTCTGGCGCAGGATCCGAACGCAGAGGTTCGAGAGACCTTGGCGTATAACTGCAGCCTGAGCTCTGAAGCGGCGCAGCAGACTCTGGCGCAGGATCCGAACAGACGTGTTCGAGTGGCCTTGGCGCGCAACCGCAGTCTGAGCTCTGAGGCGGCGCAGCAGACTCTGGCGCAGGATCCAAACAGACGTGTTCTAGTGGCCTTGGCGTACAACCGCAGCTTGAGCTCTGAGACGGCGCAGCAGACATTGGTGCAGAATCAGAACGCGTGTTTATGGCCCTTGGCGCGCAACCCCAGCCTGACCTCTGAGGCGGCACAAGAGACACTGGCTCAGGAACAAGACTCAGAGGTTCGAAGGAGCTTGGCGGGCAACCCAAGCCTGAGCTCTGAGGCAGCGCAGCAGATATTGGCGCAGGATCAGAATGCAGAGGTTCGAGAGACCTTGGCGGGCAACCGTAGCCTGAGCTCTGAGGCGGCGCAGCAGACTCTGGCGCAGGATCAGGACACAAAGATTCGAAGGGCCTTGGTGCGCAACCCCAGTCTGACCTCGACTGTGCAGCAGACTCTGGCTCAGGATCCGAACAGACGTGTTCGAGCGGCCTTGCCGCGCAACCCCGGCCTGGCCTCTGAGGCGACACAAGCTCTTAATTTGAACAGAAGTATTCGAATGTTTTTGAGGCGAATTCTCCCGGCTGATCGCTACTAGAACGCGCGAAATTTTAGATCAGCAATATCGCCTTCAAACTGATCAGAGTCAGGACTTGGCGACAGGCTTTGCGCATTTATATAACATATTTTAATTTTAAAAAGACTGCAAAATGAGTGTGCGCCCCTTCCCTCTTTTATACCCCATCGATCCGATAAAAAACTAATCAGCACAGAGTGACTAAAAGGGCGGCCAGAAAGATTACAATAGATTTACTTTTGATTTATTGTTGATAGAATGCCCCGATCAAAAATGAGCGCGTTTGGGGAAAAGCCAGTATGGGTAATTATATTAGTTGTATCAGTCATTCGAGCGTAAACGCACCTGTTGCCAATCACACCATTCCCTCGCGAGCTTCTGCCCCTGCCGAGCTTCCCCTGGAAATTTGGCGTGAGATAGCCGCTGCCGCTAGTGCTCATTCAGTAGTGACGCTGCGGCAAGTTTCACGTGATATGCGCTCAGCCGTTGACAGTCTTGATCAAGCGAATTTGAATCAAATTAATCAAGATACTCATTACCAGCACTGCAAGAGTTTTTTGCGAATAGTAATGATGCTCACGTTCGATGGGGCTTGGCGTGCAACCCCAGCCTGAGCTCTGAGGCGGTGCAGCAGACACTAGCGCAGGATCAAGACGCAGAGGTTCGAGCGGCTTTGGCGCACAACCCCAGTCTGATCTCTGATGCTCGGCAGGAGGCACTGGCGCAGGATCAGCACGAATGGGTTCGAGCGGCCTTGGCGCTCAACCGTAGCCTGACCTCTGATACTCGGCAGGAGAAGCTGGCTCAGGATCCGAACAGACGTGTTCGAGTGGCCTTGGCGCTCAACCGTAGCCTGACCTCTGATGCTCAGCAAGAGAAGCTGGCTCAGGATCCGAACAGACGTGTTCGAGTGGCCTTGGCGGGCAACCGTAGCCTGACTTCTGATGCTCGGCAGGAGAGGCTGGCTCAGGATCCAAACAGACCTGTTCGAGCGGCCTTGGCACTCAACCATAGCCTGACCTCCGATACGGCACAGCAGACATTGGCGCAGGATCAGAGCGCATTGGTTCGAAGGTACTTGGCACGCAACCCCAGTCTGACCTCTGAGGCGGCACAAGAGACACTGGCGCAGGATCAGGACACAGAGGTTCGAGCGAGCTTGGCGCGTGCCCCCAGCCTGACCTCGACTGTGCAGCAGACACTGGCGCAGGATCAGAGCGCATTGGTTCGAAGGGCCTTGGCGCGCAACCCCAGCCTGACTTCGACTGTGCAGCAGACTCTGGCGCAGTATCAGGATGTAGGTGTTCAACTATTGTTGAGGGAAGAATTGTCCCGACGACCGCTAGAACGCGCTAAATTTTAGGTCAGCACGTAATTTAGTATTGGAAATGGACAGAACCCTAGATGATGTCCATTCAGTGAGGAGAGGCAATGTTCCTCACTCGACACGTTCAGCCTTACGGCTAAACCGCCACTCCTTTCTTTTGGGCAGGTTTTAATCCAAATCTAGGTCAGCAATATCGCCTTCAAACTGATCAGAGTCAGGACTTGGCAACAGTCTTTGCGTTGTCTCTGACCTATGTCAATTTCAAAAAAACCGCAAAATTAGCGTGCACCCCTTCCATCTTTTACCCCATCGAACTGATGAAAAACTAATCGGCACAGGGTGACTAAAAGGGCAACAAGAAAGATTACAATAGATTTACTTTTGATTTATTGTTGATAGAATGCCCCGTTCAAAAATGAGCGCGTTTGGGGAAAAGTCAGTATGGGTAATTGTATCAGTTGTATCAGTCATTCGAGCGTAAGCACACCTGTCGCCAATCACACCATTCCTCCACGAGCTTCTGCCCCTGTAGAGCTTCCCCAGGAAATTTGGCGTGAGATAGCCGCTG
>JARRRL010000171.1:0-19897 GCA_037380725.1 Gammaproteobacteria bacterium
ATGGTCAGTGCGTCTTCAATGGTTTCGCGCAGATCAAAGCTAATGTGCTCTAGGGCCAGCTTGCCGGCTTCGATTTTGGAAAAGTCCAAAATATCATTGATGATGGTCAGCAGCCCTTCGGACGATTTATGAATGGTGCTCAAGTATTCGCGATGTTTGCTGGCCAATGGTGTTTTTAATAAAAGTTTAGTGAAGCCAATGATGCCGTTCAGTGGGGTGCGAATTTCATGGCTGATGTTCGCCAAAAATTCAGATTTCACGCGACTGGCCTCCAACGCTTTTTTACGCGCAAAATCTAATTCGACGTTTTGGATTTCGATGGTTTCCAGCGTTTGGCGTAAATCTTCGGTGGCTTGACTGGCACTTTGTTGCAATTCATCGTGCTCGTGTTTTAAAGATTGCACCATGCGGTGAATGCTTTGTTCGAGGTGTGCCCATTCGGCAAATAAATGATTTTCAGGTGTGTAGTGCAGGTCTCCCTCTGTTAACGTGTTCAGACGTTGTTCGAGGCGTTGCATGGGACGGCGTAATTGGGTGTTTAATAAAACACCTGTTAATATGCTTATTATGCCACCGATTATGGCAATTGTGACGCCAGTGGCGATGATCTCATACTGTTTGGCGGTCAGGCGTGATAAGTCGGCTTCAACTTCCATAAACAGACGAAGCGGGTTTGAGCTGGCAGGCAAAACCGAAGTCTCCAATCGATAGGTGCTACCGGTGTAACGAATCTGTTGTTGTGGGTACTGCCAGTTGGCGTGGGTCAGTAAGTGCTGAGCACGTTGGTTTTGGGCGCGGTCTGGTATGGGCGGTAACATGGGTGGCCCGGCGTGGAGTAAGGTCGTAAAAGAAGCGGTTCGTGTGATGAACGCGTCGGTTTGCTGAGCGGGGCTGTGGGGAGTGGAAGGGAGATCGTTCGCTGCGACATCTCGGTGTAGGCTGACGGCGCGTATATGCGTGTTCATCATGGCCTGATTCAGAATAACTTGAAGCTGGGCTTTTAGATCGGGAGAAACCTTGTCTATGAGATCGATGTTTGCAGTGTGTGGGGACGCTGATTGTTCTGCTAGTTCTGCTAAAGGTTGCGTGATGTATTGATACGTTGTGGCGGCCAAGGTCTGTAAAGTAGCTTGAGCGTGATGCAAGGTGTTGCGTTCTAAATCGTTGAGACGAGTCGAGACGTGCAGGTAGGCGAAGCTCAGGCTCAATATCATGATGGGCACAATCGTCACCACCACGACCAGCAGACTGATGGCGGGCTGCCATTGATTAATATTTGTTAAATTGTCATCTTTTATTGAATTATTTTGGCTCTGTTTTTGACCAACATTGTCTTGGGTCTGATCGGTTGGCAAAGGGGCTGCTCCTATCGTAATCATTTTGTAAACGTTGTGCTTCCAGTCCCTGAGGCCATCTCTGCAGTGAGGGCCGTTGTATTGGCGTATTCGCGTTTGTTGGGACATTCGCGTTATAGTTGCCTGCATGGATGCAGGGAGCCAATTGCTCTGTGCGTTACGCCAAGCTGGAACAGCGGTGTACTGACCTCATATGGTATTAGATTGATTTACGTTTGGTCGGATTTTTTTATCATATGGGCGAATGCTTTCCTGAACTATTAAGCTGAACTATTAAGTTGGAATAGTAAGCTGGAATATTAAGCTGAAATGTCAGGCGTGTTAGTGAGCCATATAAGCACCAGGCGAAGCAAACGATTTGGTACACGCTTTAGCGTTTCAGGCCATATTTTACCTCGAGATACGAGTGTCATAATTTGAGCGGACTATGAACGAAAAACAAGTGGAAAGTACAAATCTGATAGATCAAACAGCGTCAAAGCACTTGGTGCGAGAGTCGACTCAGGAGCAAGCGCTACCGAGTTTGGTCTCCTGTGTAGGAGGGACGCCCTTGGTGGCGTTGCAGCGACTTGTACCCGCAGGACGTGGTAATCGGGTGTTGGTTAAACTCGAAGGAAATAATCCGGCGGGTTCGGTGAAAGATCGACCCGCGTTGAGCATGATTCAAGGCGCTGAGCGGCGTGGGGAGATAAAACCGGGCGACCAATTAATTGAAGCGACCAGTGGCAACACTGGCATTGCGTTGGCGATGGTGGCGGCGATGAAAGGGTATCGCATGCGTTTGATCATGCCTGAGCACATGAGCGCTGAGCGTCGAGCAGCGATGGCGGCCTATGGCGCTGAACTGGTGTTGGTCAGCCGTGAAACGGGAATGGAAGGCGCGCGTGATTTGGCGCTGTCGATGCAATCGCGTGGCGAAGGCTATGTATTAGATCAGTTTAGCAATCCGGACAATCCGGCTGCACATTATCGTGGGACAGGGCCGGAAATTTGGGCGGGTACGCAAGGAAAAATCACCCATTTTGTCAGTTCTATGGGTACGACAGGGACGATTATGGGGGTCTCTCGGTACTTGAAAGCGCGTAATGCCGCGGTTGAAGTGATTGGTTTGCAGCCGGCGGATGGGGCTTCGATTCCCGGAATTCGACGGTGGCCGTCGGCGTATCTGCCGTCCATTTTTGAACCCGAACGTGTGGATCGTATTATCGATATTGAGCAAGCCGATGCGGAGCAAACTACACGTCGTTTGGCGATAGAGGAAGGTATTTTCTGTGGCGTGTCTTCGGGAGGCTGTGTCTTCGGCGCGCTTCAATTGGCTGAAACGCTTGAAAATGCACTCATCGTGGCCATCGTTTGTGATCGAGGCGATCGTTATCTATCCACCACCGTGTTTGGCAAAGTGTGATGCCAATGCAGTGATCTCAGTGAAGTTTGTTGACTATGAATGTGATGGTTTTTGATATAGAAACGGTGCCGGACGTCCACGCCGGTGCGCGGTTGTTTGGTTTAGAAGGTTTACCCGACGAGTCGGTCGCGGAAGCGTTGTTTTTCGATCGTCGCCAAAAGTCAGGTCAAGACATGCTGCCGTTGCATTTGCAGCGTATTGTCGCGATATCGGTTGTTTTACGTCGGGCGGATACCTTGAAGGTGTGGTCCTTGGGCGAAGCAGAAGCGGGCGAAAAAGAACTGATTCATCGGTTTTTTCAAGGTGTCGAACGGTTTACCCCGACGCTGGTCTCTTGGAATGGGGGTGGCTTTGATTTACCGGTATTGCATTATCGCGCCTTGCATCATCGCGTGAGCGCGCCCGTATATTGGGAAATGGGCGATACGAACACCGCGTTTCGATACAACAACTATGTCAGTCGGTATCACCAGCGACACACGGATTTGATGGATTTGTTAGCGCTGTACAACAATCGGGCATATGTGGCTTTGGATCAAATGGCTGGCTTATTGGGATACCCCGGTAAATTGGGTATGGATGGCAGTAAAGTGTGGTCGGCGTGGTGCGAAGGTCGGATTGGTGAAATTCGGGATTATTGTGAAACGGATGTGATGAACACTTTTTTGGTGTACCTGCGTTTTCAGCACATGCGAGGGCAGCTTTCGGACAGTGAGCTGGACCAAGAAGAACAACGAGTCCGGACTTTTTTAGAACAAAATCAGGATCGAAAACATTGGTGTGATTTTTTGACGCACTGGTCCAAATTAACGACTTAGGGCGTAGACAGAATCGTTTGTCTGGGGACCGTGTGTTGTATTGTGCCTCGGTTCGTGTTTTCCAATTTCTATTAGACAGATGTGTGTAGCATGGGGGGAAAGTGGTGTTTGTGCGAAACGCGTTACCGGGTGAACGTGTCTTGGCAAAACTGACGTACGGTAAACGACACTTTTTTGAAGCAACAGCGGTTGAAATTTTGGAAGCCTCCTCGGAGCGCGTGACGCCACCTTGCGCACACGCTAATGTGTGCGGTGGGTGTAGCTTGCAGCATTGGCGCAGTGATAAGCAAATTGAGCAAAAACAAGCGGTTTTGGCGGAACAATTGCAGCATTTTGGTGGTTTAATGCCTGAACAAGGGTTTTTACCACCGCTGCTCGGTCCCACAGAGCAATATCGACGTAAAGCGCGCTTGGCGTGTAAATATGTGCGGGCACGCGAACGGGTATTCGTGGGCTTTCGTGAGGCAGCCAGCCATTACGTGACGGACGTCAGTGCATGCGCCGTGTTGGATGAACGGGTCAGTCGTTTATTGCCCGCTTTGTCGGTCATGATGACGGGGCTCGATGCGCGCGAGAAAATTCCCCAAATTGAAGTGGCAGTTGGTGACGATGAGATTGCTTTTGTGGTGCGTCATTTGGAACCTTTAACCGATTCGGATCGACAGGCATGGGTCAAATTTTGTCAATCCGAAGGGATTACACTCTATTTGCAATCGGGCGGTGTGGATACCGTCTGCCAGATTTGGCCGGAGGCGGGAGCAGAACGTTTGGTGACGCGCATACCGGAATTGGATTTGACGTATTCCTTTCATCCTTTGGACTTTTTACAAGTTAATAAATCTATTAATGATCAATTGGTGTTGCTTGCCTTGGATTTGCTGGATGTGCAAGCAACGGATCGAGTTTTGGATCTTTTCTCTGGCTTGGGTAACTTTACGCTGCCTCTCGCACGCCGAGCGCAAGCGGTCACCGGGGTTGAAGTGTCGGCGACCATGGTGTCTCGGGGACGTGAAAACGCGGCGCAAAACGGATTGAAAAATGTGTCGTTCTTTCAAACAGATTTGACACAAGCTTTTGAGCAGCAGCCGTGGTTTGGTGTGTACGATAAGGTGTTGATTGATCCTCCCAGATCGGGGGCGGCAGAAGTGGTATCACGTATTGCGGCGCTGAATCCACGTCGCGTGGTGTACGTCAGTTGTAATCCGGCTACGTTGGCAAGGGATGTCAGTTTGCTCGCGCAAGCGGGTTATCGATTGCAAAAGGCGGGCGTACTCGACATGTTTCCACACACCATGCACGTGGAGTCCATTGCGGTGTTGGCGCGCTCATGAGGCGTGATGCCAGTCACGTGTTAGAAATAATGCGATTAAGGAATTGAAAAGATTGGATAGAATGAAAAGCTATTTGTGTTGAGTGCGCGGGCTCGCTCTACTGAAAGGACTGTGGACGACAAGGTAAGGTGCTTGGGCTGTACCGACGAACGGTTGGTGCGGAGAGCCGCGTTATGGGGTAGTGGTTTCAAAACGGGTGTTCAGGCTATGGTGAAAGTTCGCGACGATTATCCGTTAAAAGTAGATGGCAATGTCGATATTGTGAGTTGGGTTGAACGGATTCAATCTTTTGATGCTCGTTTTGATGGTGAACGTCTGCGTCGAGCTTGTGAACTGACCGAGCGTGCGTCCACGGAAAATCCGGAGGGGGAACACGCGTGGAAGGCGATGAACAGTTTTGTAGCGGGCCTGGCGATGGCGCGTATATTAGTCGAACTCAAATTGGATGAACCGGCCATTGTTGCTGGTATTTTGTATCGCTCAGTACATGTGCGGGTTGCGCTGATCAAGCTGGCGGAGCGTACGTGTGCATTGCGTGCGGCTAAGCAGGAATTACCGGAGCGTCAAGGCTGGGTTGCACGGGAGATTTTTGATATTTACGCCCCTCTGGCGCACCGTTTGGGCATTGGCCAACTGAAGTGGGAACTCGAAGATTTATCGTTTCGGTATCTGGAACCGCAAGCTTATAAGCACATCGCTGGGTTGTTGTACGAAAGACGCGTTGAACGGGACAGCTATATTGAGTCAGTACGCCATACCTTGAAGGAGTTGTTGACGGCGCGGAGCATCGAGGCGGATGTGACAGGGCGTTCGAAACACATCTACAGTATTTGGCGAAAAATGAAGCGGAAACGCATTGATTTTTTCCAAGTCTATGACGTGCGCGCGGTGCGCGTTTTAGTGCCTACTATTGCGGATTGTTATGCCACCTTGGGTATTGTGCACGGTTTGTGGCAGCACATCCCCAAAGAATTTGATGATTACATCGCGGCACCCAAGGAGAACGGTTATCGGTCTTTGCATACGGCAGTGTTGGGACCAGGCAGCAAAATTCTTGAAGTCCAGATACGCACCTATGATATGCACGATGAGGCGGAATTGGGTGTGTGTGCGCACTGGAAATACAAAGAAGGCGCCAAGCTGCAGGGGGTGAGCGCCTATGATCACAAAATCGCGTGGTTGCGACAAGTGATCGAGTGGCAAGATGAATTGGGCGAAAGTTCGGTTGGCGATGTGATGGCGCAAATTCGCGAGGAGATTGTGGATGAGCGCGTATATGTCTTTACGCCAGAAGGCGATGTTGTTGATCTGCAAAATGGCGCTACGCCCATTGATTTCGCGTATCAGGTACACACAGAAATTGGGAATCGCTGTCGTGGCGCAAAGGTGAACGATCGCATTGTCCCACTGAATTATCTTCTCAATACAGGCGAACGTGTAGAAATTCTCACCGTAAAACACGGTGGACCGAGTCGAGATTGGTTGAATCCACATTTAAATTACGTTCGGACTTCTCGTGCCAGGGCTAAGATTCAGCATTGGTTTAAACAACAGGATCGCAGTTATAACATCAGTTATGGTCGTCAGATGTTGGACCGTGAATTGGATCGTTTGCGTGTGCGCTCCGTTGAGTGGGCGAGCGTGGCGGCAGCGCTGAATGTGGGGGGATTGGAAGACATTCAGGCGGGTTTGGGAGCGGGCGATTTGCGCTTAGGGCAGGTGCTAAACACCGTTCAAAGTTTACAGGATGCCCGCGATCGTCAACAGTCCAATGGTGAAGAGCGTGCGATCACAAAAAACGACGCGTTATTACGACGGAAGACGATTACGCGTCGTCGACCGGTGGCCAAAGACGCGGACATTGAAGTCAATGGCGTCGGTAAGTTGCTGACCCATTTGGCGGGGTGCTGTAAACCAGTACCCGGAGATCAAGTGGTGGGTTATGTCTCGGTTGGAAAGGGGATCAGCGTGCATCGAGAGGATTGCAAAGACTTAGAAAGTTTGCGCGCGCAATCTCCGGATCGTGTTGTGGAAGTCAGTTGGCGTGAGGAAGTGGAACAGTTTTATCCAGTCATCATTTCGATAAGCGCGATTGATCGGCAAGGATTGTTGCGAGACGTTTCGGTCATTTTCGCCAACTCAAACGTGAACGTGATGGAAGTGACAACCAAGACGGATGAACGCGATCATGTGGCGCAGATGTATTTGCGATTGGAAGTGAAGAGTTTGGCGCAGTTGCGCAACGTGATGGACAAAATCGCTCAATTGCCGAGTGTGATTGAGGTGCGTCGTTCGGATTGAATGAGGCGTCATTCGCGGTTTTTTGTAGCTTATGAGGGGAGTGACGTGTCAAATCAGTCGACTTACACCGTCGAGAACTTAATTTATCTGATGCAATTGCTGCGAGATCCAGAGACAGGTTGCCCCTGGGATGTGAAGCAAACACCGGAAACCATTGTGCGGTATACCTTAGAAGAAGTGCACGAGGTCGTCGACGCCATTGAAAAGGGAGATTGGTCAGCCATTCAGGAAGAATTGGGGGATTTGCTGTTTCAAGTGGCGTTTTATTGTCAGATGGCCGATGAGCAAGATCGATTTAATTTCAATGATGTTGTCCATCAAATCGTGAAAAAAATGATTCGACGTCATCCACATGTTTTCCCATCGGGTCAACTTGAACAACATCGATCGAAGCCGGTGATTTCAGAGCAAGCGGTTCGGCAGCAATGGGAGCAAATAAAAGCCACTGAACACGCGGAGAAATATCACGACACGTCGCCATATCCGCTGGCCGAGCGATTCGCACAGATACCAAAAGGCTTGGGGGCGCTGGCGTACGCGCAGAAAGTACAAAAAGGTGCAGCTTTACACGGCTTGGATTGGCCCGATGTGGGTGGGGCCTTGGCGCGCTTACGCGAAGAAATGGCCGAGTTTGAGTCAGAGATAAACGTGGAATGGTCGCACAAAGAGGACGGCGCGCCGGAGGATGGATCGGTGTATGATGAGGCGCGATCCGCGATTGCAGCGGAATTGGGTGATGTGTTGTTTACCTGCGTGAACGTGGCACGGCATTTACAGATTGATGCGGAACACTGTTTAAGGCAGTCGACGCGCACGTTTTGTCGTCGAGCGGAATCGGTTGAAAAACAGTGGCAAGCGGCATCGCCGGGTGTCCCCATGGGGCAAGCGGATGGTGAAGCATTGAATGATTTTTGGCAGGTGGCGAAAGTGGAAATTGAGTGAGCGGGGGCGTTATCATTTTACACGCAAACATTCCACCGCGCACAATTATTCCGTACACAATTATTTTGCGCACAATTGATTCGCGCACAATTGTTTCGCACAAAATGAAGATGATTTGCTTTGCTGGCGTAAGTCGCGTCGAGACGAGATAAATATTTTGCTATGGGGATGATGATGGACAGGACTGATATTGCAGATTTGATTGTGCAAAAGCTGGAAGCAATGAGCGATTGCCTGATGCAAAGTTATAAAGGCTCGGAAAGCAAAATTGGATATTTTGTGGTTGATGATTTGTTGCCTCAGGACTTGGCGCTTGAGATATTCAGTTGTTTTCCGGAAACCAAAGAAATGCGACTTAAAAGAAGTATTCGAGAGTATAAGTACATAGCGGCTCAGATGAATAAATATAATCCGATTTTGGAAGAGTCGGTTTATGCATTTCAAGACAGTCGGGTTGTGTCGCTGATCGCGCGAATTTGCAATATTACTTCTCTCTATCCGGATGAGTATTTGTACGCGGGTGGAATATCGTATATGGGGGATAAGCAGTTTTTGAATCCACACTTAGATAATTCGCACGACAAGGACAGAGACAAGTGGCGCGTGCTGAATCTGTTGTATTACGTTACACCGGATTGGTCTTTTGATAATGGGGGTAATTTAGAGTTGTGGCCGAATGGGTTAAAGCAAACGCCGGTTGCGATACACAGCAAGTTCAATCGCCTCGCGGTGATGGCCACGCATAATGCATCGTGGCATTCGGTCAGTCCGATCTCCTGTGCGGGGCATCCCCGTTGCTGTGTTTCAAATTATTATTTTTCGGATTCGCCATTAAAAGCAACGGATCAGTTTCACGTGACGTCTTTTCGAGGTAGGCCTGAGCAGAAAATTAGGGATTTTGTCTTGCGGGCTGATATTGAAGCAAGAATGATGGTTCGGAAGCTGTTCAAGAAGGGCATTGTTGAAAATAAACACGTCTATAAAAAATAAAGGGTGTTCAAGCCGTTTTGTGCTGCACGTATTTTATCATGCAGCGTTCACAGAATGAAGCGCCCTCCATTCAATGAGAATACGTCGCAGTGAGTTTTATGCCGAGATGTAAAGCAGTGTGCCGGTTTGGTGAGCTGCCAGTCCATCACGAAGGCGTCTATAAAAACTCAAACAAGCGACTCAATTGTCTCGCTCAATATTATAAAATTTAAAAATCGTCGGCAACAAAAGTAAGGAAAGATAGATAATTGTATCTATCGTTTTATGAATAAAGAAAGAAAATGAATCAGCGTGTGATGGGTAAAGTTTTGCGCAGCTTAGGTATAAGTCAGGCTTGCTTTTACACCTTTGCCACGAAGGGTCAAAATAACTTTGCCACGAACGACCAAAATATAGACTTTTAGAAATGCCTTTCTTATGTATGATTAGTATTCAAGTGTTTGCTGTGCAGCGTTTCATGCACCCAAGTTTCATGCACCCAAATAGGATATGCACCCAAATAGGAAGAGATATTTCTGAAAAAATATAATGTAAACAATACAGTATAATATAAATAATATAATTATAATAAAGAGGAACGAATCGAATGCAATGGCAATGGCGTGTGTTAACGGTTTCATTGACTGGTCTTATTGGCTTTGTTTCTACTGCTCAAGCCCATGTTAGCTTCCTGAAGGATACGAATGCCTATGAAGGTAAATCATATGTTGCGACATTACAAATTCCGCATGGTTGTACTCATGCAGTGAATGGAGATCATTCCGATACCGTAAAGGTGGAGGTCAGTATTCCTGATAATTTCTTGAATGTTAAGCCTGCGGATTCGGTATTCGGAGCGGCAACGATTACCCGGGATGCGTCCGATCGTGTTACGCACATAACGTGGACGAAGTCGCAGGCGGCGGAGGAAGATTATCTTTATAATCAAGTGGTATTTCGGGGTACGCCTGCTCTGGGGGCAGCGTTCAGTAGTTTGGAGTTTGTCACCGTTCAAACGTGCGAGAGTGGTGATACGGTGGCGTGGGAAGGGAGTACCGTACCAAAATTAAAGGTCTACCCGGCGCGCGCCTTGGGTTGGAATACGTATACCGCGTCGTCGAATTTGGATGTGACTGCGCTGCGAACATATTTTTCAGATGCCTATATTGTCTGGTATAACGACGCGGCATACAGCGCGAATGCGGTCACGAACGGGTTGATCAACACTCCGTTAACCGATATACCCGCTGGGGGCGAATTTTGGGTGAAGTACTGATCGAGGGCAATACCTTGAAAATACTAACGTTGAGAACATCTGTGTTGAGAAAGCTGATGTGGAGAAGCAGAGGGATGCGGCGTACTCACAACATGACGTTATGGGTTGTTGCGCTGTGCCTCGTTTTGTCGTCATGCGGTGGTGGTGGTGGTTCTGGGGACAACAATGCTGCTAGTGCTTCTGTTGACGATGGTAAGGACATCATTCGTGCTGATCTTGGGCTGAGTCCGTTTCCGCAGCAGGTTGAAAGACCACCGATTGATAATCGCTTGCCGGCGGACTTGTTGCCGCCTCCTACGGGATAGTAAAAGGTTGTCAAATAAGGTGTGCACAGCACAGATCGGCGTGCGAGTCCAAGCCGTGGACTCGCACTTGCCTGGGTAAAGAGTGCGCTGATCACATGTCCCATCGTTTGAAAACCAATGTGGCGTTTGTGCCGCCAAAGCCAAAGCTGTTCGAGAGTACAGTATTCAATCGAGCTTCGCGGGTTTCTGTGACAATATCAATGCCCTGGGCGGCTTCGTCGAGGTTCTCAACATTGATGGTGGGCGCGATGAAGCCGTCTCGTTGCATGAGCAAAGAGTATATGGCTTCTTGCGCACCGGTTGCTCCCAAACTGTGTCCGGACATAGATTTTGTTGAACTCACGGGCGGTATAGTTTTGGGAAAGGCCATGCGTACTGCGCTTAATTCTGAGAGATCGCCTTTTGGCGTGCTGGTGCCATGGGCATTGATGTAGTCAATGGGGGTGTCGACCGTCGCCAAAGCTTGCTTCATGCAGCGGGCGGGCCCGGCTGGGCTGGGGGCCACCATATCGGCTCCATCTGATGTGCGTCCGTACCCCACGAGTTCGGCGTAAATGCGCGCGTTGCGAGCCAGTGCGTGTTCGAGTGATTCCAGAATAAGCATCCCCGCTCCGCCCGCGATGACAAATCCATCGCGATCGCGATCGTAGGGGCGTGAGGCGCGTTCAGGAGAATCGTTGTATCGGGTTGATAGGGCACCCATGGCGTCAAACAGGCTGGACAAGGTCCAATCCAATTCTTCTCCGCCGCCCGCCAGTACGACATCTTGTTTGCCTAATTGAATCATTTCCATCGCGTGACCAATACAGTGGGCGCTGGTGGCGCAGGCGGAGGAGATGGAATAATTCATACCTGTGATTTTCAAGGTGGTGGCCAAACAGGCGGATACGGTACTGGACATGGTGCGAGTGACCATATAAGGCCCCACTTTTTTGAGTCCTTTTTCCCGCAGGAGATCCGAAGCCAGTACTTGGTTGGCCGATGAAGCGCCACCGGAACCGGCGACCAAGCCCACTTTGGGGTTGGACAGTAAGTCATCAGAAATTTGAGCGTCTTCGATGGCTTGTTTGGCGGCTAAAAAAGCAAAAGCGGCAGCGTCACCCATGAAGCGTCGTGCTTTGCGGTCAATCGCGGCTTCAATGTCTACGGATGGCGCGCCAGCAACGTGGCTGCGCATGCCCATTTCCGCGTACTGCGGAATGAATTTGATGCCTGATTGACCAGCGCGTAACGCATGAGCAACGCTGTCGCAATCGTTTCCAAGGCAAGAAATAATGCCCATACCAGTAACCACTACTCTCTTCATTGTTTGTTCCTCTTTAATCGCAGAATTGTTTAGTAACGCGCCTGAAATGTGAGTGGTTGTTATTTTGAGTCACGTTGTTGGGTGGGGTGATCCCCTAAAATCCTAATATCATGTCGATGTCTCTTCGAAGAGTCCCACTCGAAGGTCTTTTGCGCTGTATATTTCTTGATGATCGGCGGACACCGTTGCGTCGGCGATGCCCATAACAAGACGTCGCTCCACAATGCGCTTGATGGATAAGTGGTAACTCACTTTTTTTACGGTGGGTAAGACTTGCCCAAAAAATTTCACTTCACCGGATCCCAGTGCTCGACCTCGACCGGCATTACCGCGCCAACCCAAATAAAAACCCAGTAATTGCCACAACGCATCAAGGCCTAAGCAACCTGGCATCACGGGATCGGATTGGAAATGGCAGCTGAAGAACCATAAGTCTGGATTGATGTCTAATTCAGCAATGATGAGGCCTTTTCCGAAGTCGCCGCCGGTGTCTTGTATGCAGGTGATGCGATCGATCATGAGCATGTTAGGAAGCGGCAGTCGAGCGTTACCGGGACCAAAAAGTTCGCCACGGGCACAGGCCAATAGATCTTCATGGGAATAGGCGTGTTTTTTATTAAAAGGGGGTGTGCTCAGGGATGCTTCGTCCGGAGATCGTGAGGTTGGCGCCGTATTTTCTACACTGATTTCGGTATCGGTCGTCATTGCTAAGAAGCCTGTCCATCTTGGTGGTTGGGGCGACTGGTGTTTTTCACCTTCGCGGTTAAGCGTGCGTCATCCTAGATGCAGTGGCTTTTGGCTGGTCGCGTTGATTTTAAGTGGCTAATGCTAGAGTAAAGCCGCCGCAAAGACAATGATCTAGCTTAGGCGTGTCCGTCGATGGAGCGGG
This sequence comes from Gammaproteobacteria bacterium, assembly GCA_037380725.1. Lineage (GTDB taxonomy): Bacteria > Pseudomonadota > Gammaproteobacteria > Pseudomonadales > JANQJO01 > JARRRL01. The sequence continues at coordinate 12,898 of JARRRL010000171.1, forward strand.
GTTTGCGGCGCACGGTGCTGATTTTGTTTGTGTGTTTGGGGAGAGCTCACGCGCTGCGTATTGCAAGAGCATAAAATAAGGGCGCTACATGGGTGCGAAGGAGCCAGACGTCATGGGTGTGACAGCATGGGTGTGACAGCATGAGTCATGCGTAAGGCAACCTGTAGTGATGCGTACAGGCACGGAATGATTACCTGAACGTTGTAGATCGTTACGTCTGATCACAGTGAACCGATTACCGTATCGAGGGCCGTTAGGTTCTACACAATTACGCATCGAAGCCTTCACTATAATTTATAAGCGGTAAATGGATGACGTATTGGATAGCGGATAGATCGTTGATGAAAGTAGTTGATGGGCGGTTGATGAGTGGTTGCTGGCGCAATCGGGTGAGCTCAAGCATAATGATCGGCCATTGGATAATTGATGTATCAGTCAGTTTTGCTCAATCCGGCGAAAAAACACAGGAGCAAAGATCCTTGTGATAGCAGAAATTGGACACTTTAGTTTGGTGCTGGCGCTCGTTGTGGCGGCGGTGTTGGCCATTATTCCCATGTTGGGTACCTATGTGGGTGAGTCACGGTGGATGTCTATAGCTCGCCCGGGCGCGCTTTTGCTTTTTAGTTTGTTGGCTTTGTCCTTTGCGGTGTTGGTGTTTTCATTCGCAACGAATGATTTTACCGTACGATATGTGGCAAATCATTCGAACAGTTTCTTGCCTCTGTATTATCGAATCGCGGCGACGTGGGGAGGACATGAAGGCTCCTTGTTGTTGTGGGTGACGGTACTGGGTGGATGGATGGCTGCTGTGGCCACGTGTTCCCGCTCGCTGCCCTTGGAATTGGTGGCGCGAGTGCTGTCCGTGATGAGCTTGGTTGCTGTCGGTTTTTTGTTATTTACTCTGATTACATCGAATCCTTTCGAACGCAGCCTTCCCGATTTTCCATTGGATGGGCGTGATTTGAACCCGTTGTTGCAGGATTTTGGATTGGTGGTGCATCCCCCGATGTTGTATATGGGCTACGTCGGGTTTTCGGTGGCTTACGCGTTTGCGGTAGCGGGCTTGTTAAGCGGCAAATTAGACAGTGCGTGGGCGAGATGGTCTCGTCCCTGGACGACTGTTGCGTGGTGTTTTTTAACCATTGGTATTACGCTCGGAAGTTGGTGGTCTTATTATGAACTCGGCTGGGGGGGATGGTGGTTTTGGGATCCCGTTGAAAATGCGTCGTTTATGCCGTGGTTGGTGGGAACCGCATTGGTGCATTCCCTAGCGGTTACTGAGAAGCGCGGTGTTTTCAAAGCATGGACGGTTTTGTTAGCGTTGTTGGCGTTTTCGCTCAGTTTGCTGGGTACGTTTTTGGTGCGATCTGGTGTGCTGACCTCGGTACATGCTTTTGCAAACGATCCAGAGCGTGGCGTATTTGTTTTGGGTTTTCTGGCGTTTGTAGCGGGTGGATCGTTGTTGCTGTTTGCCTGGCGAGCCGCGGTGTTCGACGCGGAGAAAACCTACAGTATTTTTTCCCGAGAGATGTTCTTGTTGGTCAATAACGTGTTGCTCATGGGGGCCATGGTGGTGGTCTTATTGGGTACGCTGTTTCCGTTGATTTCGGAGATGCTGGGGTTGGGTAAAATTTCGGTAGGACCTCCGTATTTCAACACCCTGTTTGTGCCATTATCGTTTTTATTAATGTTGGCGATGGGGGTTGGCATGGTGCTGCGTTGGAAGCAGCACGAAGCGGCGCGATTGTGGCGCCAGTTACGCACCGTTGCGGCAATCAGCGTTTTGTTGGGTGTGGTGATTCCCGTGGTGCTGTTATCTGAATTTTCAGTCGGAGTTATTGGCGCTGTGTTGTTCAGTGCGTGGGTCGTGGGTGTGATGGCGCTCGATGTGAAACACCGCGTCAACCCGAATCGTGCGGGCTGGTGGCGCGGTTTGCGACGTTTGCCTCGCAGCTATGTGAGTATGCTTTTGGCACATTTTGGTTTGGTCGTGTTGGTGTTGGGGGTGGCTGGCACCAGTTATTTCAGTGTGGAGAAAGACGTTCGTTTGCGTGCGGGGGATACGGTTGAGTTGGGTCCCTATTCGTTTGAGTTTGTCGGGGTGCGAGATCAAGAAGGCCCGAGGTGGGCGACATTCGGGTGAGGTCGCGCGATGCGGTGCGAACTGTCGATACGGTGTTATACCAATTGAACCCGGAAAAACGCACGTACTGGGCTTCGGGCTCGGTCATGACGGAGGCGAGTATTGAACCGGGGTTTACGCGAGACTTATATGTGGCATTGGGCGAACCCTTGGGTGATGGAGATTGGGCAGTACGTGTCTACTACAAGCCAATGATTCAATGGTTGTGGTTGAGTGCTATTTTTATGGTGGCGGGTGGTTGTCTGGCGGTCAGTGATAAACGCTACCGCTTTGCGCGTGTGTCGAGCGAGCGTGTGGCGACCAATACAGGTTCAGCGTCTGTTGTGTCAACGCAGGAAGGGGCTTTGACGTGAGTGATTCGGATGAGCAAAAAGTTTCGGAGCGTGAACCTGCCGTGCGTTCAGGCCGTTGGGTGCGCATCGTACCGATTGCAGTGTTTATCAGTTTGTGTGTGTTGTTTTATCTCTCGTTGGATCACGATCCACAGACCTTGCCGTCGGTTTTGGTGGGGCGTACCTTGCCGGATGTTGAGTTGCCGTCGTTGGCGGATCCAGCCAAAACGCATCATGCGGCAGATTTTCTGGGCAAACCTTTTTTGATCAATATTTGGGCAACCTGGTGCCCATCGTGTCGGGTGGAACATCCCACATTGCTTCGCCTGTCGCAAGCTGGCGTACCGATTTTAGGTGTGAATTACAAGGATGTTCGTGAGGATGCGCTGGTGTATTTGAAGCGATACCGCGATCCTTTTGCGTGGTCGGTTTTTGATGAAGCGGGTAGCTGGGGGTTTGAGTTGGGTGTGTACGGTGCGCCAGAAACGTTTTTTGTGGATGCTGATGGCACCATTGTTTACCGCCATGTTGGTGTGATTACAGAGCAAGTTTGGCGCAATGAGTTGTCGGAGCGCTATCAAGCAATGGGTGGCGAGCGCGTTGACTTATCAACGGTGGATTCAGCGAAAGCGGTGTCAGCGCCGGGAGAGGAAGGATGAGTTGGGATCGAAGTCGTCGAAATGGGTGTCAAGTGGGTCAGCAACGATGGCGCTGGGGCCTATTTACCGTGGCGTTGGGGGTGATGACGTCAATGTGGTGGATGCCGCTGTTTGCAGGTGGTATTGATCCTTACCCTTTTCAAAATGAGGATGAGCGTGCGGTATTTCATTCGACGGTTACCGAGTTACGCTGCCCAAAATGCCAAAATCAGAGTGTTGCTGAATCAAACGCTCCCATTGCTGAAGATATACGCAAAAAAGTGTATGAGCAGGTCAAAGCGGGGAAAACACAATCGGAAATTGTGGGGTTTATGGTGGAGCGGTATGGCGATTTTGTGACGTATCGCCCTCCGGTGCGTCCGTCGACATTGCTGCTTTGGATGGGGCCTCCGGTTTTAGTGTTGCTGGTATTAGGGGGGCTGTTCGTGCGACACCGTGGTCGAGCTGTGTGGCGAGGAGGAGCCGTTGATCAAGCGGAAGTGGCTCGTATTTTACAAACGTATGGTGACGACGATACAGCGCCTGCGCGTGATGAGCCTCCTGTTGTGAGATGAAACCAGAGCATGAGATGAAACCAGAGTAATAGCGTGACAGCGAACGGGCTATTTTAAGTTCAAGACCAAAGAGGATGAAAGCGAGTGATACTGTGGCTGATGTTTGTGCCAATCGTGTTGATCAGTTTGATTGTGTTGGTGTATCCGCTCCTAAAGCGTGATGCGCCAGTATTATTGGATGAAGATGAGACACGAATGCGAGCCAATGTGGTGTTGTATCGACAACGACTGGCTGAGTTTGATGAGGATTTAGCCAGTGGCAAGTTGCAACCCGACATGCATGAGCAGCTGGTCTCTGAATTGAAGCTCAATCTCGTGGAGGCGGCTCGTGTGACCAGGGATCGCCGTGGTGTGCAACGCAGCCACGTGTGGTTGATTGCCAGTTTGGTGGTGATTATTCCTGCGGCCAGTGGGTGGTTGTACACGCAGTTTAGCCCGCGCAAGGCAGTGGATCAGTGGTTGTCATTACAATCGAATTTGCAGCCGACAGTGCAAAAAATTATTGATGATCCGTCGGCGATGCGCACCTTGGGTGAAGACATCGACTTGCGGGATTTTTTTCGCGTGATGCAGCGCTATTTGCAAAGTCAAAAGCAAAATCCAGATGGGTGGTCACTGTTTGCAGACATGATGAGTCGCTTGGATGTGCCGGGGCAGGCGACCGTGGCCGCGCGCAAGGCGTATGAACAAGAACCCGATAATCGCCGATACGCGTTGCGCTTTGCTCAGCTTGAACTGGCCAGTAATGAGGGTAAAATGACGCCCCGTGCTGAGCGGGTGTTGCGGGAATGGTCGATTAAGTCACCGAATGATCCTGGGGTGTTCATGTTGCTGGGCATGGGGTATTACGCGAGTGAGCAGTGGGCGAGAGCGGTGGATGCCTGGCAAAGCTTACTGAATGTTATGGGGGAGCGTCCTAGTGAAGACAAAGAGTACCAAGCGGCTGTTCAATCGGTGCGGCGTAATCTGAATTCGGCGCGTGCACGCTTGGATCGCACGTTGGCGTCATCGTCGTCTCCGACTGCGCCATCGGTAGCGGCTTCTTCTGGCAAGGCCTCGTCCGACAAGAGCTCGTCGCCTGCATTGTCGAATGATCCAAAAGTGCATGTTCGGGTAAACGGTGATACGGATATGTTACGATCAGCGCCGGCTTCGGCGCGCTTGTTTGTTTACGCAAAAGCTATTGCGGGAATGCCTATGCCGGTGGCAGTGAAAAAGCTGACGCCCACGTCGTTTCCTGTGGATGTGGTACTGACCGTGGGAGATGCAATGATGCCAACGGCTACGCTGGCGCAGCATCAAGCGGTTAAGGTATTTGCGAGATGGTCGCTTTCTGGTCAGATTGCGCCGGATGCTCAGGATGTCGTGGCTGAGTCTGCGCTTGTGAATCCTGCCTCGGATCCTTCCGTGGTATTGGAATTGGCTGCAGAAGCCGGTATAAAGCCCTAATTTGAGCCGTTGATGCCAAGTGATTCGTTGATCGCTGTGTCGTGAGATCGCATGGCGTATGGCTTCGTCTGTGCGATGACCTGTTTTTGAGGTTTTTTCCTGTTATAGTGCCCTGCTGTACGTTCAATGATTGGTGTCCAGACTGTCTTTAGCTTCGTGTGCTTGTTCACGAGACGACTTGAATATTAGGAGGAATACTGAATGCGATTGATCTTGTTGGGAGCGCCTGGTGCGGGAAAAGGAACGCAGGCCAAAAGCATCTGTCATGCATTCGGGATACCCCAAATTAGCACAGGTGATATGTTGCGTGCAGCGGTGGCTGAAGGTTCGGCATTGGGACAAGCTGCGCAACGCATTATGACGACGGGTGGATTGGTTTCAGACGACATCATCATTGGGATTGTGAAAGCGCGTATTGCTGAATCAGATTGTCAGAATGGTTTCTTGTTTGATGGTTTCCCTCGTACGATTCCACAGGCGCAAGCGTTGGTGGAGGCGGGTGTTTCGCTGGATTATGTTATTGAGATGAGCATTAAGGATGAGACCATTATTCATCGGATTACGGGACGTCGCGTGCACGCTGGGTCTGGTCGTGTTTATCACGTTGATTTTAATCCGCCGCAGTCGCCGGGTGTGGATGATCAGACTGGAGAGCCATTGATCCAGCGAGATGATGATAAAGAAGAGACGGTCCGTAAGCGCCTTGACGTGTATCACGAGCAGACGGAACCCTTAGTAGCGTTTTACCGTGACCTTGGCGCCCGAACCGGTATTCCTGCTTTTGTGAAAATCGATGGTGAGCAATCGATGTCGGATGTAGAACAAGCGATATTAGCCGCTTTGAAGCCCTCTTCGTGAGGGCTTTTTACGTTTTGGATTTCGTATTTGAGTTTGAATTGCGAAAAATGTAGCTCAGATGCTCAGGCTCGTTTCTGTATCCGCGCTATAACAAGAGTCTGCTTTTTTCTCCCCCTTACTTTCCCTTTCTTTCTAAATCCCCCCTAGGAAGTGACAAATATTGTCAGTTTGATGGTGTGTGGCCTGTGTGCGTCTTCTTTCTGTGGCGTTTCTGCGGTGTGTCCGCAGTGAGAAAATAGCTTAAAAATTATTGACAAAATAATATTTGTGCTATGTTGATTAATGTTGTGCTTTGTTCACAGCTGATTCGTTTTCACACCTAAGGAGATCACCATGCCGCAAGCGAAAACCACAGTTGCCCGTAAGTCGGCGCGCAAGAAGTCCGATACTGCCAAGGCAACTGCAGTACCCAAATCCAAGAAGCCAAGTGCGAAGCAAGCCGTCGCAAAAACGAATAGTAAAACGCTGAAGAAGCGCCAATCCGCTGTGAAGACAGATCAAGTGCAAGGTGATGGCAAAGCCACAACTGAGAAAAAGGCGCCGATGTCAGCGAGCAAAGCGGGTAAAGCCGGTAAAAAAGTAGCGCCAAAAGAAGCGATGAAGAAAACAGCGGCCAAGAAGACAGCGACCAAGAAGACAGCGACCAAGAAGAGTGCTGTGAAGAGTGCTGTGAAGAGTGCTGTGACGGCCAAGAAAGATGTGAAGACGAAAGATGTGAAGACAGACGTGAAGAAAGTCGGGACGGCCAAGAAAAAAGCCGTTTCTCCAAAAAAAGCTGTGAAGCCTTCCTCCGACGTGACGAGCAAGGTGATATCAGTAAAAACTCCTAAAAAACCGACGGGAAAACGTGGACGACCGGCGACGAAAGCCGAAACGCTTGGCGCTACGGCATCACCAAAAGCGCGACGTAAGGTGTCAGTGAAGCGTCGTGTTGTGCGTAAAGCGTCACGTGTGGCATAGGCCCAACGCAGACGTATTCAATGGTGGTTTCTTGAAAATGGTGGT
>JARRRL010000172.1:0-9426 GCA_037380725.1 Gammaproteobacteria bacterium
CGAAAATGCTCGAGGCCAAAAGACCGAGCGCCAACACCCCTTCGAAGGCATTATCACCAACATCGAACGCCGCTACCATGAAGCCGACTCCCCAAAACTTCGTGAAGAATTGGCGCAATTCATGACACACTCCACCTGCCCCGATTGCCACGGCTCACGATTAAACGAAACAGCACGACACGTTTTTCTGCAACATCTTAATCTTCCCGCTATTAACAATATGACCATCGATCGTGTTTTGCATAGCTTAGAAACATTGTCTTTTTCCGGTCATCGAAAAGAAATCGCCGATAAAATCCTCACGGAAATCTGCGAACGTTTACGTTTTTTGACCCATGTCGGGCTTGAATACTTAAGCTTGTCACGATCCGCCAGCACGCTGTCTGGCGGTGAGGCGCAACGCATTCGATTGGCCAGTCAGATTGGCGCAGGACTCGTAGGTGTTTTGTACGTACTGGATGAACCCAGTATTGGTCTTCACCAACGGGACAACGCCCGGCTACTCAAAACACTCGAGCGTTTACGTGACTTGGGTAACACCATCATCATCGTTGAGCACGATGAAGACGCGATTCGTCAAGCGGACCACATCATCGATATGGGCCCTGGCGCAGGCGTACACGGTGGTCATGTGGTCGCGCAAGGTAGCTTAGAAGACATTATCACAACACCCGACTCAATCACTGGGCAGTTCCTCTCTGGAAAACGCGCTATCACCGTACCCACGCAACGAAATCGTGTTCAAGATGATCGCTTTATTTCCATTCGCGGCGCAAGCGGTAACAACTTGCAATCCGTGAACGTATCCATTCCTTGCGGATTGTTTACGTGTATCACGGGTGTTTCAGGCTCGGGAAAATCAACACTCATCACGCGAACGCTGTACCCACTCGCCGCTAAATTACTCAATGGTGCCACGACACTGGAGCCCGCCCCCTTTGAACAGGTCGACGGCCTCGCAAGCATGGATAAAGTCATCGATATTGATCAAAGCCCCATTGGGCGTACACCACGCTCGAACCCCGCAACCTACACCGGTATTTTCACTCCCATTCGTGAATTGTTTTCAGCAACGACGGAAGCACGTTCCCGCGGTTACAAACCCGGTCGTTTCAGCTTCAATGTCAAAGGTGGTCGCTGCGAAGCCTGCCAAGGCGATGGCTTAATCAAAGTGGAAATGCACTTCATCGCAGACATGTATGTCACGTGCGACATCTGCCAAGGACAACGCTACAACCGGGAAACCCTCGAAGTTCGCTATAAAGGCAAAAACATTCATGAGGTCCTGGACATGACCATCGAGACCGCAGCGGATTTTTTTGCAGCCGTGCCGTCCATTGCCAACCGCTTGAATACGCTACTCGAAGTGGGTCTTAGTTATATCCGTCTGGGTCAAGCCGCGACCACGCTGTCTGGCGGTGAAGCCCAACGTATCAAATTAGCCAAAGAACTATCACGTCGTGACACGGGAAACACGCTGTATATACTTGACGAACCCACAACAGGTCTGCACTTTCACGATATCCACCAATTGCTGAAGGTACTGCACGCACTGCGCGATCGTGGTAACACCGTAGTCGTTATTGAGCATAACTTGGACGTCATCAAAACAGCCGACTGGATCATCGATCTGGGACCAGAAGGCGGCACGAAAGGCGGACAAATAATAGCTACCGGAACACCTGAAACCGTTGCCAGCATCGCGCATTCACACACCGGACGCTACCTCAAGCCATTGCTGAAACGTTAATCGCTTATAAACAATTCACATGGTAACCTATTATAGATCGCGCTTCTGCTATGCTCTATTGTATATGAGTACATCGCCTACTTTTCACCCGCCACTTTCACGCCTCAGCGATGATCAATACCGTCAGTTCTATCAGGCTGGTTATCTGATTCAGCCTGGCTACTACTCAGAAAAAGTGATAGAACGCCTTCACGCCGCTTGCGAGCGCTTGACGCAGCGCGGTCATCGCTTACAACCGCCACAGTCGAGCAAACGGAAAATCCAGGTATTCGATGGATGTACAAAATTTGTCTATCGCAGCGGAGAAGCCACTCCGCTGTTGGCGCTGTCTCACGTTGTTGGTTGCGGCAGTCAAGAACCCGAGATTTTGAAGCATCTAAGAAGTCCTGAAACCGTGCACACCTTTGCGCACTTGCTTCAACATGAGCAGCTTGAACACCTCTTGTGTCAATTTCATCCCAAACTGCCCGGTAGTGAGATTACGTTCAAGCCACATCGCGATATCGGTCACCGCATTCATTACGCTCGAAGGGCTAACGGGTCTTGGCGCGATATCAATGGACAAGGCAGTTACGTCGTTGGCATCATTGCGATCGACTCCATGACGCCCCGCAATGGTGGGCTCTGCCTCATTGAGGGCAGTCACCGTGAGGATGGCGTACCTGAAACACTGAGCGCTCCCCCAACAGATTCAATGGAAAGTCTTTCAAAACAGTCAGGATTTCAAGCATTACACCTCGAACCCGGAGACATTGCATTTCTGCACCCCTACCTCATTCATTGGAGCGACGTTAACCCCCAGACAGAAAACAAGCGATACACACTCATCACGGGATACAGCGTCTTTGGAGCTAACCCCAACCACAACCCCAGCGATTACGCCGGAGACAGCGCGCGCATTTTTCTCAAGATGAACGATTCAGGATTTACCACACATCAACGAAATCCGCATACGAAAAAATAACCTTATTTATTGGCCATTTTTTGCGTATACCTCAAGCTATGCCTACTCTTATTGGTATTCAAAATAAAAAGCAGCAGCCGAATATTGTTTTTATTTTTAATTGTTTTCTTAAGATACTTAATAAAGAAAAGCGTTTTCAAAATACCCCTTTCAAAGATTGGCAGATGCTTGTTCAGAAGTCGAAAATAAGAAATCAAAAACTCTCTTTCTATCTCATACCCTCGTTTAGTGCTTTTTCCACAATAATGCAGCAACTTTGCCTGCGACAAAAAACCAACCTTGTAACCCGCACTCCAAACACGCTTTGAAATATCCTCCTCTTCGCAATACAGTATCAAAACCACCAATAAGCTCAAAGCACGTGCGCTTGAAAAACAAAACAGCGCCACTCACCACCCCGACCGTAATCAAATGATCATATACTTTTTTACTGTTGTATATTTTAGTAACGGACAGAGCACGAGCCAACCATTTACCCAGCACTTTTTCTGCGATATTCGGAAAAACACCAAAACTAGAAATCATTTTATTATCTTCATTATATTGCTGAGCAGAAACCAAACCAATCTCCGCATCAGCTTCACAAACACCACGAAGCATGCCCAGCACATCATTCAAAATAACAGTGTCATTATTCAAAAACAAATAATAACTGGATTCATCACTTGCTCGCTGCACCCCCAGCATATTCCCACCCGAAAAACCCAGGTTTAAGCGACTTCGGACAATCTTAATATTATCAATTCCATTTAAAATCAACAGTTTTTCAAAATCGTTGTATTCGGAATTGTTGTCAACAATAATTATTTCGAAATCTTGAGATGATTTCTGACGCACGCTTTCCACCATTTTTAAGGTGGCCAGAGCGCTATTATAGTTAATCGTAATAATGGAAATTTTGCTCATAATCCGCCTTTCGCATTGCGCACACTCTATAAGCCAAGACTCAATAGCGCCTTTTGTTTACAGCCCAAGGATCCCGCATAGTTTATTCAATACAGAATGTTGAGCAGACAGCAGAACGAGCAAGAGACGTAGACAAGCAGCTTAACAAGCACACACTATTCTCTTGAGGGAGGAGCCTCTTATCGTAACTCAACGAATTACGCCAGAAGCGGTACAGAGCTTATCTTGAAGGAAGCACAGTGCAGGACTTAATAATAAGGCGTCAAAATAGCATCAATGACAAGATAAGATTCAAAGATAATAAAAAAATCGCAAAAATAGCTCGCAAAACCTGCTGCTGGCTTAACAACTTAGAGGCCATACAGCAGATTCTCCAAACTGTATACTTAACAATTTACTCACTACACACAACGATGCCCGAACTGTCTCAATCTCTATCAAGACGGGTTAGCATAAGCACATTAATCTGCTGAAGCAAGTGCTTCTGCTTCACCTGCTTGAGGACGATCCACCAACTCCACATACGCCATTGGCGCATTATCACCAGGTCGATAACCACACTTAAGGATCCGCGCGTAACCACCGGGTCTATTTATGTAGCGAGGACCAAGCACCGTGAACAATAACCGCCATATTTTTAAACATGGCTCTACGGTGAGCACTCGTTCGGCCTAAAGCTCTTCCACTCTTTCGGTGTCTCATTGTTCAATGCCTTTCACTAATAACGTTTTGTTTAAAAACCTAAACCCGGGTAAACCTTCTAAGCTATTGAGAAACAGCTGCTTGACATATCAAGCTCAGCATCCTTTCACTCAACGAAGCTTCTTCATATTCAGTCTGTCATCGTCACGGATACTCTGTGGCGGCCAATTCTCTAATCTCATGCCCAAAGATAAGCCTCGAGCCGCTAGAACATCTTTAATTTCAGTCAGCGATTTTTTACCCAAGTTGGGTGTTTTCAACAGTTCAACTTCTGTACGCTGTATCAAATCACCGATGTAGTAGATATTCTCAGCTTTAAGACAATTAGCCGATCGAACTGTTAGTTCTAGATCATCCACTGGACGCAGCAGAACGGGATCAATTTGTTCTTGCTCTTCCTCTTGAACAACTTCACGCTCTTGCTCAAAATCAACAAAAACAGCCAATTGCTGCTGTAAAATTGTTGCGGCTCGCCGAATCGCTTCTTCCGGGTCAATGGTTCCATTCGTTTCTAAATCAATCACCAACTTATCCAAGTTAGTCCGTTGCTCAACCCGCGCTGCTTCGACATTATAAGAAACACGATGAATAGGACTAAAGGAAGCATCCAATTGTAATTTACCGATTGCACGCGATTCTTCAGCACTGATTATATTTTCTGCAGGTCGATAACCTCGCCCTTGCAAAACGCGAAGCTTCATTCTCAGCTCGCCTTCATCGTTTAGATGCGCAATCACTAAATCTGGATTGATTATTTCAATATTGTGGGTCGTTTGAATATCGCCAGCTGTGACAACACCCGGTCCACGCTTCACCAAATCAAGAATGACTTCCTCACCCTCAAGAATGTTAACCGCAACTTTCTTGAGGTTCAGCAAAATCTCAATAACGTCTTCTTGAACGCCTTCAATTGTGCTGTATTCATGCAGCACACCGTCAATCTCAGCTTCAGTGATGGCGCTACCTGGCATACTGGATAACAAAATTCTACGCAACGCATTACCCAAGGTATGACCAAACCCTCTTTCCAAAGGCTCCAAGGTGACCTTCGCTTGAGTCTTTGAAATTTCTTGTACGGCAAGGCTTCTTGGCGTCAAGAAGTCCTTCACAGATGTTTGTTGCATCAAAGCACCTCGGTTTATCGTCAACTGTGTTAGTTTATGTTATTCGCTGCGTACTCACTACATGTTAATATTGCAAAGCATTAATCAACGATCTAACACCTCACCACACAGAAGTAATCTTGTGGAAAAAGGATCACCATCTGTATTTTAAGTTTACTTCGAATACAACTCTACGATTGCCGCTTCATTCAGTATACTTGGCAATTCAACGCGATCAGGAATCGCCTTAAAGACACCACTCCTAGCTTTTGTGTCCACTTCTAGCCAACTATCAAAGCCACGCTGTGCCGCCATATCCAGCGCAGCTTGTATACGAAGCTGTGATTTTGCTTTTTCACGTACAGCAATCACATCACCCGGCTTCACACGATACGAAGCAATATTTACAACGATACCATTAACCGTTATCGCCTTATGGCTCACCAATTGGCGTGCTTCCAAACGTGTGGAACCAAAACCCATTCGATATACAATGTTATCAAGGCGCGACTCAAGCAACTTGAGCAAGTTTTCACCCGTATTGCCTTTAATCCGAGCAGCCTCCAGATAATAAGCATGAAACTGTTTCTCAGTCACAAAACCATACATAGCTTTTGCGAGCTGCTTCGCTAACAGCGCTGCACCATAGTCTGTAGGGCGGCCTCTGCGCTGGCCATGTTGACCGGGCGCTGACTCACTTCGACATTTGTTTTCATAAGGCTTCACGCCGCTTTTAAGGCCGAGATCCGTTCCTAATCTTCTCGATTTCTTACACTTTGGCCCAAGGTACCTTGCCATTCTGTTCTCTCCAAATTCTCATATTTCTCTACACAGCACAACTGAGCAGACTACACACGTCTCTTTTTTGGTGGTCGACAACCATTGTGCGGAATAGGCGTTACGTCTGTGATACTTTTCACCACAAGACCAACAGCATTTAGAGCTCGAACCGCTGACTCACGTCCTGGCCCCGGTCCATTGACTTTTACTTCCACATTTTTCAAACCGTATTGATCTACCGCAGCTTGCGCCGCCCTTTCAGAAGCGACTTGTGCAGCGAAAGGCGTACTCTTTCTTGAACCTCTGAAACCACAACCACCAGAAGTAGCCCAAGATAGCGCATTACCTTGAAGATCCGACAAAGTAATTATCGTGTTATTAAAGGAAGCCTGAATATGGGCAATGCCATCAACCACCGATTTCTTTGCTTTCTTTTTAACTTTCGCGACCTGATTTTTAGCCATAACATATCTCTTTTAGCACTGATCCAACCCGGCAACTGCTGCAAACTCCATACTCACAGCCCCTGAATAAATGACACCATTCTATCGCTTAATCGGTTTACGAGGCCCTTTACGCGTTCGGGCATTCGTTTTTGTTCTTTGTCCACGAAGCGGTAAACCGCGACGATGACGTATACCTCGGTAACAACCCAAGTCCATCAGTCGCTTTATCGACATAGAGATTTCTCGCCTCAAATCTCCTTCTGTCACATATTTTGCGATTTCTTGGCGTAACGCATCCATCTGACTATCGGTCAAACCACTGACTTTAGTCGACGGTTCGATCCCCATAGCCGAACATATCTTGATTGCAGTTGTTTTTCCAATACCAAAGATATATGTTAGCGAAATCACTAGGTGCTTGTTGTCAGGAATGTTTACACCGGCAATACGCGCCATTTTATTCTCCCAGTTTGATCTATTGTCTTTTCTCTGTTCAAGCCCTAGCTTCTTAGGGAAAACGCCACTCGTCCTCATCTTCAACACACGATTAGGACAAACTAAGAGGGCGTATTATCTACCGATTCTGAAACTTTGCAATAGGCCTGTTAGCCTTGACGCTGTTTATGCTTTGGTTCAGCAGAGCAGATGATCCTAACCGTCCCTTTTCGACGCACTACTTTACATTTTCTACAGATCTTTTTAACAGATGCTCTTACTTTCATGTTGCTTTCTCCATTTCAAGTGCACTGTTAATACAGTGCACAATTCATTCAATTGTTTTAATGGGCAATACGCTACCACTCAACATAAACTCCACTGGCCAGGAACTAGATGGCCCTATCTCCTTTTGCAACAGCAACAGTCCGTCCCCTTGTGGTGAGCTATCGGCCATAGCTGCTCAAGTTCGCTTTCTTAAGCAAGGATTCATATTGGTGGCTGTACAAATGACTTTGAATTTGCGCCATAAAATCCATAACCACAACAACAACAATCAGTAACGACGTACCCCCCAAGTAGAAAGGCACATTGAGCGCTACCTGAAGCAATTGCGGCAGTAAACACACAAGTGTGATATAGATCGAACCACACAAGGTCAAACGACCAAGAACACTATCAATATACTTCGCGGATTGCTCTCCTGGTCGAATGCCAGGAATAAACGCACCACTCTTTTTAAGGTTATCAGCCACCTCTCGGGGGTTAAACACCAAGGCCGTATAAAAGAAACAGAAAAACACAATACCAACTGAAAACAAGACAATGTACAGTGGCTGACCTGGACCAAGCGCTAAAGACATCTCTTGTAACCAGGCCCACTCCTTAGCGTTGCCGACCCATTGCCCAATACTTGCTGGAAATAACAAAATACTGGTAGCAAAGATGGGCGGAATCACACCAGCCATATTCACTTTGAGCGGTAAATGGCTCTGCTGTCCTGCGTACATACGCCGACCTTTCTGCTGCTTCGCATAGTTCACTGTTATGCGACGCTGACCACGCTCCATAAAAACCACAAAATAGACAACTGCTATAGCGATTACAAAAACTGACACCATTCCCAGAACATTGATGTCCCCTTGTCGAGCGGATTCCAGCGTCTGACCAATTGCTGACGGTAGACCAGCAACGATTCCTGCGAAAATAATCATTGATATTCCATTACCAATGCCTCGCTCCGTGACCTGCTCGCCCAGCCACATCAAGAACATCGTTCCAGTGACGAGCGTAATTACAGCTGTGAAAAGTGTGCTCGGGCCTGGCGCAAAAAACACCCCTTGACTTTGTAAACCAACGGACATACCAGCAGCTTGAATCAGTCCAAGCGCCAAGGTTCCATAGCGCGTGTACTGAGAAATTTTTCGCCGCCCAGCCTCACCCTCTTTCTTAAGTTGCTCCAGACTAGGACTCACCGCCGTCAGAAGCTGCATAATAATAGAAGCCGATATATACGGCATAATACCCAAAGCAAATATACTCATTCTTTCAAGAGCGCCTCCTGAGAACATATTCACCAGAGAGACGATAGTGCCTTCATTTGCCTTAAATAGTGATGCCAATGCGTTAGGATCAACACCTGGAACCGGAATATGCGCACCAATTCGATAAACGATCAGTGCTAGAAAGAGAAACTTCAAGCGCTGCCATAACTCCGCCATCCCTTTCTGATCAGGATTTGGTAAGCTGCCTCGAGTTTTCGCCATATCCCGTCTATCCTACTTCACTTCCACAATAAGTTTAGGATATCAAAAGCGCTGAAACTGATTTAAAAGTTCACGCTCATTTCCACCCTTTTCTTCCGAATCACCCGAATCGGAACCCTACTCAACAATCACAACTGAGCCACCTGCAGCTTCAATGGCTGCACGCGCTCCCTTTGAAACACGAATACTGGCATCATTCAGTTTAAATACTTTATCACAAGTACCCGAAAGCATAATTTTCACAAACTTAGTATTCTTACGAATCAAACCCGCTTTTTTCAGGACATCAAGAGTAATATCTCCGGTCTCAACTCCAGCCAATGCAGACAGAGACAGTTCTTGAGTCGCCAAAGACACTCGAGAGGTAAAGCCAAATTTTGGCACACGGCGTTGAATAGGCATTTGACCACCTTCAAAACCAGCCTTAACGGTTCCACCCGAACAAGACTTTAAACCTTTATGGCCACGGCCCTCTTTTTTGCCAAGACCGCTGCCTATACCACGACCTACTCTATTACTTTTTTTCTTGGCGCCATATTCAGGCGATAAATCATTCAACTTAATGGGATTCCTC
>JARRRL010000173.1:0-5410 GCA_037380725.1 Gammaproteobacteria bacterium
GAAGCCAAAACTGCGGTATACCTCGAACACCAGATCAATAAACACCAACACTTCCGCTTGAATCTGATCTTCTGTACAAAAAATATGCCCATCATCCTGGGTAAAGTTCCGCACTCGCATGGCACCATGCAGCGTACCCGATGGCTCATTCCGGTGGCAAGAACCAAATTCAGATAAACGAACCGGCAGATCACGGTAACTCTTCAATCCTTGATTATAGACCTGTACGTGACAAGGACAATTCATGGGTTTTACGGCATAATCTCGATTTTCCGAGGCCGTGGTAAACATGTGCTCGTGAAACTTCTCCCAATGGCCCGACTTTTCCCACAACACGCGATCAACCAGCTGCGGCGTACGAATTTCCTGATAACCCCGCACACGCAGAATACCACGAATGTATTGCTCAAGTACCTGATACAATGCCCACCCTTTCGGATGCCAAAATACCATACCCGGCGCTTCTTCTTGCGTGTGAAACAAACTCAATTGACGGCCAATGCGTCGATGATCCCGTTTCTCCGCTTCCGCCAAGCGCGTTAAAAATGCCTTTAGTGCTTTGGAATTTTCCCAAGCGGTGCCGTAAATGCGTTGCAATTGCTCATTATTCGCATCCCCACGCCAATAAGCGCCAGAGACCCGCAGTAGCTTAAAAGCACGCAGGTGACGCGTATTGGGCACATGAGGGCCTCGACACATGTCCGTGTATTCCTCATGATGATACAGCTTAATGATCTCATCTTCAGGAATCGCATCCACAATCTGTAACTTGTACGGTTCAGCCCTTTGTTCAAACACCGCACGCGCTTCATCACGACTGACGATCTTTACGATAACGTCGTAATCTTTTTTAATCAATAATTCAACACGCGCTTCAATGGCTGTTAAGTCTTCTTCCGTAAACGGTTTCTCATAAGCGACGTCGTAATAAAACCCATCGTCAATCACCGGGCCAATGGCCATTTTAGCCTCGGGATACAGTTGCTTCACCGCATGCCCCACCAGATGCGCAAACGAGTGCCGAACGATCTCCAAACCTGCGGCGTCACGTATTGTCACAATACTGACCGTTGCATCGTGTTCAATGGGGAGACTCGCATCCAGCAACTCGCCATCGACTCGACCTGCGATAGCTGCCTTAGCCAATCCCGGACCAATGCTCTGCGCGATCTCCATAACCGTAACGGGGTGATCAAATGATTTACAAGTACCGTCTGGTAATGTAATGGTTGGCATGTAACGTCACATCCTTCTCGATACGATTACGGTTCTCTACGACCACACATTCTACGACCACCAACTCTACAACCACAAAAAACGCTAAGCACAAAAAAATCGCTACAACACATTCACAGCACACACAATGAGACAGATACCGCGAAGGTCAAATCAAAATCAAAATACGGAAGGAGAATCGACACCATCACCCGGAACACATCACCCAGAACATCATCAAGAGAAGAAATGGTAGACACGATTGGATTCGAACCAACGACCCCCACCATGTCAAGGTGGTGCTCTAACCAACTGAGCTACGTGTCTATTTTTCTTTATCTTCTCTTCTGTATCTTCCGTTCTTCTCTTTTGTGCCCAACTTTGTACTCAACTTCTTGTACTTAAGCTTCGTACCCAAGCTCATCTCATATCCATGAGCTGCATTCTATAACGAACAAATGAATATGGCACAGAGTAATTCAGCACTCTAATTGACCGGGTCGGGCAGTATAAAGCCAATCCGCAGATAGAATCAAGCGTGAATCACGCGTTCACCGATCAAAACACGAGTAAGCGCCACCGGGGTCGCCTGCAAATTAACCACTTCACACGACGTTATTTCAAACGCTATTTCAAAGTCTTTTTCAAACGCTATTGAAAAAGCTATTTCAAAAAATGCTGTGCCTTGAGTTGCTGTATCTGGTCGCGCAGGTCCGCTGCTTTCTCAAATTCCAATTGCTGAGCACATTGCAGCATCGTTTTCTCTAACGCGTCAAGCCGCTTGGCCAAGGCCAATGGCGTCAGCGTTTCCGATACCTCCGACAACGATTCTGCGCCGCCTTTACGCGACGAATCTCGACGCGACTTCCCTTTACCTCGCGCACGACGCATCAAGCCAGCCCCGTCCATGATTTCTTTTACGGACTTAGTGATGGTCACCGGCGCAATCCCATTCGCCTCATTAAACGCGTGCTGCTTTTCGCGGCGTCGCTGTGTTTCTTCCATGGCGCGCTGCATGGATCCTGTCACCGTGTCGGCATACAATATGGCCTTCCCTTTTGCGTTCCGAGCCACCCGACCAATCGTTTGAATCAAAGAACGCTCCGAACGCAAAAAGCCTTCTTTGTCCGCATCCAAAATCCCAACCAACGACACTTCCGGGATATCCAAACCTTCCCGCAGCAGGTTGATACCCACCAGCACATCAAATTGACCTAAGCGTAAGTCTCGGATAATCTCAACTCGCTCCACTGTATCGATGTCAGCGTGCACATAACGCACACGCACGCCGTGCTCAGCCAAATACGCCGTCAAATCCTCGGCCATGCGCTTGGTCAAGGTTGTAATCAGCACGCGCTCGCCCACCGCCGCCCGCTCTCGAATCTCACCATACACATCATCCACTTGCGTAGCCGCTGGACGCACCTCGACCACCGGATCCAGCAATCCCGTTGGACGCACAATCTGCTCCAACACCCGCCCAGACCATTTTGCCTCATACGGACCTGGCGTCGCCGATACAAAAACCGTTTGAGGTGCAATGCGCTCCCATTCCTCAAATTTCAACGGTCGATTGTCCAACGCAGAAGGCAAACGAAACCCGTACTCCACCAAAGTTTCTTTGCGGGATCGATCCCCTTTATACATGGCGCCCAGTTGTGGGATCGTCACATGCGACTCATCGATCACCAGCAACGCTTCAGGCGGCAAATAATCGTACAAGGTCGGCGGCGGAGATCCCGCAGAACGACCCGACAAATAGCGCGAATAATTTTCAATACCTTGGCAATACCCCAATTCCTGCAACATTTCTATGTCGTATTGCGTTCGTTGCGATAAGCGTTGGTACTCCAGCTGCTTATCCATCCCCTTGAGTTGATCCAATCGCTCACGCAATTCTTCTTTTATGTCAACAATGGCGGCCTGGATGATCTCACGCGGCGTCACATAGTGGGACTTGGGGTACAAGGTAAAACGCGGCACCTCCCCTTGCACCGCACCCGTCAGGGGATCAAAGATACTGATTTTTTCAATTTCATCGTCAAACAGCTCCACACGAACCGCCCACTGATCCGACTCCGCTGGAAACACATCAATCACTTCGCCGCGCACCCGATACGTACTTCGGGTAAACTCAAGATCATTCCGCGTATACTGGAGTTCGGCTAATCGCCTCAGCAGACTGCGATGATCGTGCCGGTCACCGCGCACAAAATGAAACACCATGCGCAAATAAGCCTGCGGATCACCCAAACCGTAAATGGCGGACACCGTGGCCACAATCAAGGTGTCTTTATATTCCAGCAAAGCTTTGGTAGCCGATAAACGCATTTGCTCGATGTGATCATTAATGGAAGCATCTTTCTCAATGTACGTGTCCGACGCCGGCACATACGCTTCGGGCTGATAATAATCGTAGTAGGAAACAAAATATTCCACGTGGTTGTGCGGAAAAAATCCTCGAAACTCACCGTACAATTGCGCAGCAAGTGTCTTATTCGGTGCTAACACCAATGTCGGACGGTTTAATTGAGCCACCACATTGGCGATGGTGAACGTCTTGCCTGAACCCGTCACACCCAGCAAGGTTTGATGCGACAAGCCCGCCTCCAAACCCTCGCACAATCCCGCGATAGCGCCAGGCTGATCACCTTGTGGTACGTAGTCACTCACTAAGCGAAAACCACTCATGTACACCTCATTGTTTACTCATACATAATTCCGCTCTGCACCCTGATAGAGCAAACAACCGCACACAGCGGCTCGATACGAATGCTGCACAAAACGGCTTGATCGGGACTTGAGACTGCCACAAAGTGGGCATACACTCCAACCCGCAAGTGTGCAATGCGGCAACCCAAAGCCCCAAAAAAACAGACAGTAAAGACGATCCAGCGGAACACCTCATCGGCTCACTTGCAAAATAGGCTCACTTGCAAACGGTAGCCGACTAACACCCAAAACACACTACGCCACAATACTGCACCACAATTAGGCAAACATTATCCCGACCTAACGAGGAAACCGACGTGTCGAATCCACTTTCCCATCGCGTACAAGCTATCAAGCCTTCCCCCACCCTTGCCGTAACCCAAAAAGCTCAAGAACTGCGCGCACAGGGTCACGATATCATAGGATTGGGTACTGGCGAGCCTGACTTCGATACCCCCGAGCACATCCGTCAAGCAGCCATAGAAGCCATTCACTCGGGCCAAACGCGTTACACCGCTGTCGACGGCACGCCCGCACTCAAGCAAGCCATCATCGATAAATTTGAGCGGGACAACCACCTGCACTACACCAAGGACCAAATATTGGTTTCCAGCGGTGGCAAACAAAGTTTCTTCAATTTGGCGCTGGCATTGCTCAACGCCGGTGACGAAGTCATCATTCCGGCTCCATACTGGGTCTCCTACCCCGATATGGTGCTCATCGCAGAAGGCAAACCCGTCATTATTCCCACAGGGCATGCACAGCGTTTCAAGATAAACGCCGATCAACTGCGACAACATCTGACTCCCGCCACAAAGTTGGTGGTGATCAACAGCCCTTCCAACCCATCCGGCGTGGCGTATACCCGCGCTGAACTGACGGCCCTGGCAGAGGTGCTGCGCGAATACCCGAATGTGTTTATCGCCACAGACGACATGTATGAGCACATTCTGTGGGCAGATGAACCCTTTGCTAATATTCTAACCGTTGCACCTGACTTATTCGATCGCACTTTCGTTCTGAATGGCGTCTCCAAAGCGTATGCCATGACAGGATGGCGAATCGGCTACGCAGGCGGCCCAAAATCGATCATTGCGGCTATGAAGAAAGTGCAATCCCAAAGTACCTCCAACCCCTGCTCTGTCTCACAAGCCGCCGCCGTCGCGGCACTGGCTGGATCGCAAGATTGCATCAAACCCATGCTAACAGCCTTTAAGAGTCGCCACGATTATCTGCACAAAGCCTTAAATCAACTTCCGGCTGTGCATTGTGAATCCGGGGACGGCACGTTCTATTTGCTACCCAGCGTTCACGCTTGCATTGACAACATCCCCGGCATTAATGATGACGTCGCCTTTGCTGATTTTCTACTTCAAGAAGCCAAGGTTGCCGTCGTACCCGGCTCGGCATTTGGCGCTCCCGGCTATATACGCCTGTCCTTCGCTACCAGCATGGACGCTTTACAAGAGGCCATATCGCGCAT
>JARRRL010000174.1:0-5352 GCA_037380725.1 Gammaproteobacteria bacterium
TAGCACTTTAGCGCATGCCCACGCGCAATAAAGGGTTTATGCGCAGCGCTTATTGGCTAGAGAAGAATAGAACGCCCCCCGCAGCAGACGCCACCACAGAGCTACTATTACCGCTTTACTGCTCGATGAACTCGATGATTATTTACAAGACAACGATTTGTAAGACAATGAGACAAAGAAAAGAAGATAAAGAAGACGAGAGAGAAAGAAAGAAAGAGAAGAAGAAGCGCGGGAGGAGTGCCCATTAACTGGGCACAAATTCAAAGGCGTATTGAACCGTCTGCTGACCAACCTGATTCGCCCCAAAATTGATTAGGCGAATGCGTGACATCAACCGAGCCTCAAGTTTATCGTCTCCCAAATCACTCGAAACAATTCGACATTGCGATATCGTGCCCGTTGGCTCAATAACAACCTCAACCGTTACGCGCCCTTGCAAAGAGGGATTATGGCGTAACGCACGTCGATACAAAGCATCAACAGCCCCTTTATGCTGATCAAAAATTTGACGAATTGATGCTTCACTTCGTATACGCTGCCGCCCCGTTCGACCCGTTTCAGCCAGCGCCACCCCAGCATCAGCCTCTCCCGCATCGCCATCACCGATGAGCACCCGTTCATCGTTCTTCGTTAAGGTGCTGGCGCCTTGCGTCATGCGCATTGATACCGGTCCATGCAAGCCCCCACTGGTTCGACGACTCGAAGCCGCCAAAACCGCCGCGTCTTGTTCAGGCGCTTTCGCCGTTCCACCTGCCGTTGTGATACGCCGTGACACCGCTTGCGATGTGGTGCTTGCCAATGTCTTTCGCATATCGGCCAACACATCCTGAGCCGCAAATACGCCCGTTGAGGCCGCTTTCTGGCGCGCCTTTTTGACCGCTTCTTTCTCTGCCTGAGTCGTTACCGGTCGTTGTGGTTTGCGTGGTGGTAATGGTTTTTCCTCATGTACGGGTTTCACTTTCTGCGGAGTCACGTCAAGCTTTGGTTTTTCTGGTTTCTTTGGGTGTTTGGGTTGGAGCACTTTGGCCAAAACGGGTTTATCCGGCTCAGGCCTGGGCGGCGGGGTACGCTTTACAATGACCTTGGCTAAATGTGGCGGTAATCGCTCAATACGCTCGCGCGACAACTCTGGCAAATCAACAAACGGCACCAATACCCCCACCACCAACGTTGACGAGAGAAATGCCGCCAAACAGCGTCGCAGTCGCTTATTGCCAAGATCGCTGATAACATCGCCCGATACAACACCCACTGGGCGCGTCACGGCTAATTTTCCTTTTTTCATCGCACCCAAACCCCAACCACTACTTCAAAAAGCGTTTGCTTCAATGGTCATCACGCCGTATCTTCTATACGCCCTGCATCACGCAACAATTACTGACACGCGCAACAATTACCGCCACGCGCAACACTTACCGAAGCGCCACGCCATCGGCATCATAAACTCGCGTCACCGCAAGCGAAACGTCACGGTACGCTGTCTCCGAACACGTCGCCATAATGCGTTTTAGCACCGCGTACGGCACACGCGCATCACCCATAATAGTTAGCGGCAACGCACCATCCTCAAGCACTTGCTCTGCACGCGCCTCATCTTGCAAGCCATCGCGCAACCCATAATGACGCTGTGCGTGATAATCGAGTTCTGCTTTTAATGCCGAACTCACCGTTTCCGACGATTCCATGAGGGCTGCTGAGCTGATCACACGCTTCCCTTGAACCAAAATGTCCTGCGATGTCACCACTACGATTAAAGCGTCTCCCGGAACGCGTTCCGCCATAGACTCCGGCAACACCACGGATTTATCTTGCTGCAGAACCTGAACATCGGAACTGTTGATCATTAAGAAAAAAACCAAAATAGTGAAGATGTCCATTAGAGACACCAAATTGAGTTTCACGATCGCTTCGCTACGACGCGGACGCAAACGCCCGCTCAATAAGCCCTTCCCACTGTGCAAGGCTTTCAACTCGGTCATGGTTTAAACACCTCACGCGACCCATCCTTCGCTTGACGCGCAGAACGAGCCTGTTCTGACGCATCAGCAAAACTGATTTCTGGAAACAATTCCGCATTCACGACTTCCGCAGCAAGCACCGTACGATAAGACCGAACCCGATCCATCACGGAGATTACGGTTTGATAATCGATGTCTTCCTCCGGCATCAGCACCAGATCTTTCTTGTCTATACCCGCATTCAGTAAACGCTGCTTAATCGCCTTCAAATCCGCCACCAACGGATCATCGTAATCCGCCAATACCCGCGACGCCGACGAATAAGAACGCACCAACTGGCCCGACGGATAATACAAATACAAACCATCAGCCCGAATTTCCAGCTCCAACTGTTGTGCTGTCTTCGGCGCTTCCGTCAAGGCTTGTTCAACGGATTGAGGTAAACGTAATTCAAGCACCGTGATGTGGGAAAACACCATGCTCATTAACAACACCGGCACAAGCACAATCATCAGATTCATAAAGGCGGTAATATCCAGCTCCGCCTCCTCGTGAACCGGTCTTAATGTGGATCTCACATCAAACTCCTCACTCTGCTCACCTTGAACAGTAATACCATGATGGGAAAACAAACGGCATATTACACACGGTCAAACGACGCAGCACGACCGCGCAAGCGTTGAGCGCGTTTAATGGAATAATAAAATGGAATCAAAGCCCTTCAGATCGATTCAAAGACTGCTGCTGACCAGTCAACAAGTTTAAGCATTTAACGCCTGTGGTTTCTAAACTGTCAATCAATTGTCGCGTTTTGCTTTGTATCAACGCGTGAACCACCAACAGAGGGATCGCTGTAATTAATCCAAAAGCGGTGGTGTTCATGGCCACCGAAATGGCTTGAGACAATACGGTGGCTTTCTCTGCTGGATCGGCATTCGCCACCGCCGTAAACGCCGCAATCAAACCAATAATCGTACCCAGCAAGCCCATTAACGTCGCGATATTCGCTAATGTGGCCAAATACGGGGTGCGACGCTCAAACTGCGGCACGGTTTCCAGAAGGCCTTCTGCCATTTTCGATTCCAGCGCATCCCGTTCACGCTGCTTGATCCACAGTTCCGACGCGGCACTGATGACGCACGCGATGGGTGATCCCGTTTTTTCCGCTAAATGCATCACCGCTTTTAAATTTCCTTGTTGAACCAATGGCAATACCGCTCGACTGGTTCGACGATTCGAATTCAGCGCAGCCGATATGGTTAACCAGCGTTCCGTCGCAATGGCCAAACCCACAGCCAACACCAAGGCAATGGGGTACATAAAAAGACCGCCTTGCTGGAAAAAACGAACTATGACTTCGAAAAAATCCATAGACGACTCCTCATTTCATTTATCAAATTAAAACCCACATCGCTCAGCACTGACTCGTACACGCTTATACTTACACGCTTGTACTTACAAACAAATAAGCAATACGATTCGTTCACGCGACGCACTGAAAACGATCAATTGTATGAAGCGTAGTGGACTGTGCATCCAAACTGAAACGTTTTTTTGACAATCCTGTATCAAATCTGTATCAATAGAAGAACAAAAAACCACCACGTCTGCTTATTCTAGACGCTTTTGTAAGCACAATTCGAGATACAGTTCTCGTTCAGCGCTTTTATCACGCCACAACACCAGAGATCCAAACGCAAAAATTGCCGTTATGGTTTATTCATCCACCCCCATCACAGCACAATAGAATTTGACCAAACTTATTGTTTTAGGTAGAGTTCTCCTCCCTTAAATCGTCAACGTAGCTCCCGTTTAGCTTCGATTTTATCACCACGCAGAAGCGCACAGAAATGCAGAAGCAAAAATACAAAATAAGGACACCAGCCCATTGATTTCAAGCACACTTTCTCCTATCTCCCCCGCCATCGACACCCTTGTTATTATTCCAGCTCGATGGGGTTCTTCGCGATTTCCAGGCAAACCGCTCACACCCCTAGCGGGAAAAAGCCTACTCGAACGCGTTCACGATGCGGCCATTTACGCAACAAAAACGCTACCACACGTTGCTGTCATTGTAGCCACTGAAGATTCACGTGTGTGCCAACACGCACACAGCTTCGGCGCGAATGCTATTATTACGTCAGATCAATGCGCCACTGGCACCGATCGAGCCCACGCCACCCTGGAGGCATTATCACAGTCCTCGCCCACAGCCGTTCAAGCCAGTACCAGCATCAAAGACAAGACCCTACCCCATATCAACTGGATCATCAATTTACAAGGAGACGCGCCATTGACGCCTCCTCGCGTAATACAACAACTGATCCAACGACTGCGTTCAAATCCCGATATTGGCGTATTAACACCCGTTACTCAGCTCAGTTGGAGCGCACTGGATGCATTCAGAGCTAACAAGATCACCACACCACACAGTGGCACAACTGTCACAATAGATGCCCACGAACGCGCGCTGTGGTTCAGCAAGCAAATCATCCCTGCTATTCGCCAGGAAGCCACACAGCGAGAGCAGAGCACGCTCAGTCCAGTCTGGCATCACATTGGACTATACGGTTATCGTCGCGATGCGCTGGAGCGCTTTGTCGCACTGCCCATTTCTCAGTACGAAACGCTAGAAGGTTTAGAACAATTGCGTTTATTGGAAAATCACATCCCCATCCACACCTTACCAGTGGATCCGAATGAAATTAGCCTGGGTAATATGAGTGCGTTATCCGGCGTCGACACCCCTGAAGATGCAGAGCGCATCACGGCATGGCTCAATCAGTATGGTGACCCCTGGCTTTAAAAAACCCTAGCTGTTAACTCACACAGACATCCCGCTGGGCGAATTCAGCAAAATAGCATAAAGTACTGCAAGTACCGGGCACGCGTTCCAAGCACACGCGTGCAGTCCACGCGCCTCAGGGTCGAGACTTTGACATCACGAGAATATCCTTATGAAACATGCCGTACACGATACCCTTACTCCCCCCGATGCCCATGCACAGCAAAACTCACCCATACCCGTTGAGCAACACACGAAAACGCGCGTCATTATCGCTCGCCATGGTAATACCTTTGATCATGGCGATGAGGTGCGGCGTGTCGGTCGCCACACCGATTTACCGCTGTCCAGCAGCGGTCAAGAACAAGCGCAGCAATTGGGACTCCATTTACTGACACTCACCGATGAAACCCATACCTCTGCCCAATGCGTGAGCCCTCTCGTCGCCGTCTACACCAGTTCATTACAACGCACCCAAGAAACCGCCCGCATCGCTTTGACGACTGCCGGCATTGAAATTCCCCCCACACCCAGTACGGATTTCGATGAAATTGATTATGGCCCAGACGAAAATCAACCCGAAACGGTGGTAGAAAAACGACTCGGAAA
>JARRRL010000175.1:0-12221 GCA_037380725.1 Gammaproteobacteria bacterium
TTCACCGTCATCGGACGCGCTGAATGTCAGGGATTCAGCTAAGGCCAATTCAGTGGAGAAAGGGATGTTTTTGGCCAGATGCGCCGTGAGCGTAAACAACATCACGATAGCGATGATTATGCAGCCTACAACGACCAGCAACATCAGGAAGAAATCCTGCAAGGGGTGATTGTTGCTGTAGTTGATGCCTTCCGGTATTGATGGATTCTCGTATTTCATTTTTCCTGCGCTGAGACGAGTGCGGAGCCATAGGCGAAGACCTCCACGCAACGGGCTTGTTGTCTCTGACCCTTGGTGATCGATGCGGTTTCCAGCTTAACATTGATGATGAGTTTGGCCCCGTGACGTTTCGCCTCTTCTTTCATCCGTAAAATGGCTTCTCGGCGGGCGCGTTCCATCAGCGTTTCAAAGGCGTGAACTTGACCGCCAATTAGACTGCGTAAACCAGCAGCGACTACCTTAAAATAATCCACAGCTATGACAACATTACCTGAAACCAGGATCGTGTTAACGGGTAACGTTAAATCCGGAGGAGGGCGACGCTCACTGAAGCAGAGAATATTACGGTAGCGCCTTTCACGTTTACGGATGGATTTAAAATGGTTACGCTCCGCCGCGCGGCCCACCACGTAACCGAGACTGAGCAGCACAAAAAAGACAACAATATTGCCCATGATTTGGTTTCACTCCAGCGCTATGGCTTCATGGTTCCAGTACTACGGCGGTTCCGTAAACAAATAATTCCGCTGCTCCGGCGGCAATGGAAGAGGTGGAGAATCGTACGTTCAACACGGCGTTAGCGCCGATGGCTCTTGCTTGTTCCGTCATGCGTCGCGTAGCTTCTTCTCGGGCGTCGTTGAGCAGTTCGGTATAACCTTTCAACTCGCCGCCGAAGATGTTTTTAAAGCCTGCCATCAAGTCTCGACCGACGTGTTTGGTTCGTACCGTATTCCCTTGCACCATGCCAAGGTGTTTAACGATTTTTTTACCGGGTATGATCTCAATATTGCTGATGAGCACGATCCACTCCTTTCTTACTCTTAGGGTTTGCTGCGTTGTGGCATGCTTTTATCGGCAGCGTCCAAGCTGGCGGCGTCTTCAATCACCGCTTTCAAGATAATAATGTCTTCACGTGGTACATCCCGATAAATACCACGCTGCTGTGTGGGGGTGGCGGCGATGGCGTCGACGACGTCCATGCCTTTGATGACGCGTCCAAACACTGCGTAACCGTAGTTGCCGGCGCTGTGATCCAAATTCAGGTTGTCCACCACGTTAATGAAAAATTGAGATGTGGCGCTGTTGATGTTCGACGTTCTGGCCATAGCGATGCTACCGCGCACGTTTGACAGTCCATTTTTAGCTTCATTGACGATGGCTTGGCGGGTGGCTTTTTTCATCATGTTTTTGTCAAAGCCGCCGCCTTGTATCATAAAGTTAGGAATAACACGGTGAAAAATGAGATTATTGTAGTAACCTTCGCGGACGTACTGCAGAAAATTTTGAACGGTAAGTGGTGCGCGCTCAGCATCTAATGCCAAAACGATATCACCTCGGGTGGTGATCAAGCGAACGAAGGACTGGGCCATAGCGGGTGGTGGGGGAGAGCTGACGGAGTCGGCTTGTGCGATCAGTGTTGTGGACCATCCTTGGAGGCTAAACAGCAAGGCAAACAGCCAGATTAGTTTTGATGTGATTGAACGCATAGGTTTTATTGACTCCTTCTTTTCCTTCGTTCGTTTCCTTCGTTGACAATGGGTATTGCTTAATGCAGCTAATGTTACTGCCCATCACTGCCGACGCCGACTATGGGATCGTCAATATAGCAAATTGTGCTGTAAGGTGGACAGCATTTCAGGTCAAAATCCGGTAGAGCGGGTGAATTTGCATGAGTGGCAAAGCATATCCTTGATTGCCTCTATACTGACAAAAGCTATATTTGACTGAATAAAAGTAATAATCAGGCCACCGAGCAGTAAATCAAGACCAGTCAACGCACTACGGAGAGACAGAGCATGAGTGTCCAATCAGCGCTAGTTGTTGATGACTCCAAGTCAGCCAGAGTAACGCTCAGTCGTATGTTGACGGAGCTGGGTGTGACGGTATCGTTTGCGGAGTCCGCTGAGGAGGCTTTTTCATATCTTAATGATTCACTTAGTGATTCAAATAAGCCCGATTTGATATTTATGGATCACCTTATGCCAGGTATCGATGGTCTACAAGCGGTTAAGTGTTTGTCGCAAGATGAGCGTTATGCGGGCATCCCTGTTGTGATGTATACCTCAAAAGAAGAAAGCGATTTTGTGGATGAAGCGAAAGCATCGGGCGCCGTGGGCGTGATCGGAAAGCCAACTCGATTGAATGTTGTAGAACGTGTTTTGTCTGATATCAACACGCTCATGGTTTCGCGTGCACAGCAAGAAACCGGTCTGGACGACAGTACAAATACTCCTTTAGCGGAGCATTCGTCTGCCGAACAGGAGAAGTCTGCTTCACAGCCTGCGCAAGACGACGCCCATGAGCACATTGAATCTATTTTGCGGGAGCAATTGCACAGTCGTGTGTCAGAGGCGATTTCTCAACGATTGCACGAAATAGTCGGCGGTATTCAATCAGGAGTAAAAACCGACATCGAGGAAACCTGCTTGCGGCCATTACGGGAACGTTTAGACCGTTTTGAGCAAAACCAGCATAACGATGAACGGAGCAGTGAATTGAAAAAAGCGTGTGATCATGTCAATGTGCTCAAAGAGCGCGTGCGCACGCAAGATGCCAAACTGACCGATTTAGAATATTTTATTACTGACAATGCGGAGAAATTTGTTACGCGCGCTGTTCTTTCTCAAGAATTGGAAACCTTTCATCACGATGTGCAGAAAACCTTGGAACAGCGGTTTCAGACCTTGATGGGTTCGGTTGATCAGTGTACGAACGCATTTGATTTTGAGAAAGACGAGAACCATCGCTTTGTGCGGAAGCTGCTGGAAGCCATTTACCCCGTCATCGAGTCCCGTGTCGAAGATAAGCTCAACGCGTTTCTATCGGCTGAGGCGGTCGAGCTCGATGCGAAACCTGCCTCGATGACTTCGGGCTTTTCCGGTATGATGATCATGACGGTATTGTCAACGTTTATCTCCTTGAGTGCCGCAGCCGTCGTGCTTTTTACGGTATTTTAACTGTTTTAACTATTCATGGAGATTGATTCAGTCGCCAGTCGTAGTCGAGAAACGTCAGGGCGATCTGGCCATCGTTAATACGGGTGACGCTTGCGGAATCAAGGCCCAGTGCAACAGCATTAGCCGCCACAAAATCTTCAAGTCGATGAAAGCCCAGCCAACCTTTTTCAAAATCTTCGCGGTACCATTTGAAAATAGCGGACAGTTTTAAGGTGTTGCCTTCCAGGCGGTTTCGATGGCGATCACTGAGAAAAAGGCGCATTTGATCATTGAGCTGTTCATCCAATTTTGTGCCCACATACGCTTCGGGGCGCAAGGCTGGGCAACCGATACTGGCGCAGTTCACCGCAAAATGGATACGAGGGTCTTGGTAGCGTTCGGCATCACGCAATAAATCGTGTTCGATGTTGTCGAGCGAGCGCGTCTCGCCAAGCAGTTCAATGAATTTTTTACTCCATGGTGAGCGAAAAAGACTGCCCAGGTCTTTTATGGATTTCAGATTTGGCCAGGCTGTTAAGATTAAGTCTACTGTCCAGGCGTTGTAGGCGTTAATCAAAAAGGCCATTTGATCTTCGCGAGACCAGGCATCAAATTGCTCTGGGCTTACCGCCGACAAGGCGCGTAAATAACGCGACAAATTATTGTGATCTTGCGACATGCCGCGATAGTTCACCACCGTCGCCTTGCCGTCATCCACTGCCGTGACGTGAGCCTGCAACAAAGTGTTCCAGTCGCCGTGTAGATCGTCGTTTTCAGCCCAGGCGATTGGAAGGGTTAGATAACTGATTAGCAGAGTGATCAGCATGGCTGCTCGTAACATCGTTTCTTCTCCATGTGTGGTATTTCTTTAACCAAGCCAGCACACGCTGCGGGGTGTGTGCGCGTTTCCATTCGCCGGCGGCGTATTTGTTGGCTTCGGCCCAAGTGGGGTAGGCGTGAATGGTGCCAAGAATCTTGTTCAACCCCAAACCGTGTTTCATGGCCAGCACAAACTCAGCCAGCAAGTCACCGCCGTGTTCGCCCACAATGGTAACGCCTAGGATGCGGTCTTTACCTGGGACGGTAAGTACTTTTACGAATCCATTTGTTGCACTGTCTGCAATTGCGCGATCCAATTCTTCCAATTCATACCGGGTGACTTCATACGCAATCCCTTTTTCTTTGGCTTCTTGCTCATTCAACCCGACGCGAGCCACTTCTGGATCAATGAAGGTTGTCCAGGGTATGACACGGTAATCCGCTTTGAATTTTTTGAATTGACCAAATAAAGCATTGACCGCCGCGTACCAGGCTTGGTGGGCGGCGACGTGTGTGAATTGGTATGGTCCGGCGACATCGCCAGCGGCGTAAATATTTGGATATTGGGTTTGTAAGTATTCGTTCGTAACGATGGTGCGTTGTGTTTCGATACCTAATGTCTCTAGGCCATAGCCTTCCAGTCTAGCGCTACGACCCACTGCGCAAAGCAGCTCATCAAACTCAATATTTATGGTTTCACCGGCGTGTTCCGCAATAAGGAATTTGCGTGTACCGTTCAATTCACAGCGGATTGCAGTATGTGAAGTCAAAATGGTGACGCCATCGCGTTCCAGAGCCGCTTGGGCAAACGCTGAGACGTCCGCATCTTCGCGAACCATGATCCGAGGTGCTTTTTGAACTTGGATGACCTGAGAGCCGAGACGCGCAAAGCATTGCGCTAATTCGCAACCAATGGGGCCACCCCCCAACACCAACAGGCGTTTGGGAGCTTCATCCCGTAGCGCAAATTGTTCCCACACGGTATCACTCGTGACATAGCCGACTTCTTCAATGCCGGGTAAAGGTGGGACGAAAGGTCGTGCGCCGGTAGCCAGCACGATGGCGCGACTGCTTAAGCGCTGAGTGTCGCCATTCGGGTGTTGAATCGCCACGGTCCACGGATCGAGCAAACGGGCGTAGCCTTGAATAACCTCAACACCCAAACTTTCGTAGCGCTCGACGCTGTCGTGGGGTTCAACCTTTCGGATGACTTCCTGCACACGAGCCATGATGTGACGAAATGAGAAATGTGCTGCTTCGGTCGTCAAAGCATCTGTTGTCAAGCCCGTTTCTGCTGGCTCGGCTTTCTTTAAGTCATCGCATCGGGTTTTAAGCCATAGCGATCCGCGTGGCGGATCTGATGCGCCAGTTTGGCGCTTTTTATGAGCGCTTTGCTGGGTACACACCCGTAATTCAGGCAATCACCGCCCATTTTACTGGCTTCAATCAAGGTCACTTTTGCTTTCACTGCTGCAGCGATGTAAGCGGTCACTAAGCCGCCGGCGCCGGCTCCAATTACAATGATATTTCGATCGAATTGTTTGGGTTTCTGATAATTGGCGTAAACCCGCTGCGTTTTAATGCTGTTCAGCACATATTTGGCAAGCAGCGGAAACAGACCCAACAATGCGAATGACAGCAACAAGAGGGGAGACAAAATACCCGATAGGCTGTCCAATTGTGCCAGTTGAGTCCCCGCATTCACGTAGACCAGTGTACCGGCCAGCATGCCGGTTTGGCTCACCCAATAGAAAGTGGTCGCGCGAATGGGGGTCAGTCCCATCAGCAAATTGATCAGAAAAAACGGAAACACTGGAACCAAGCGTAAGGTAAACAAATAAAAGGCACCGTCTTTCTTGATGCCATTATTTAGGGATGTCAGGCGCTCACCGAAACGGTTATGCACAACATCTTTCAGCACATAACGCGAAACCAGAAAAGCAAGTGTCGCACCGATAGAGCTGGCGAAAGACACAAGCACTGTGCCCCATAATAGACCAAATAAAGCGCCAGCGGCGAGCGTCATAACGGCGGCGCCTGGCAGAGATAACGCGGTAACCAGTATGTAAAGCAGCAAGAAAGCGCCGCCAATGAGAAAGGGTTGCTCGGTGCGCCATGTTTCGAACTGGTCAAGACCTGATTTCAGACCTTGAAGCGTGAGCAACTGATCAAGATCAAAATAGAAAAAAGAAATGAACAGTATTAAAACACATATCAATAAGAACGCTTTTTTCATCCGAATGCTCCGTCCGTTTGCTCCGCCATTGACCACTGACCATTGATCGCTCCATATTGCATCAAGTGAAATGAAATAAAGGCGCAGTACGGTTGCTGAAATCGTACTTTTTGTAGCAGTATGAATCTTTTAGGAAACGACCATATCATGTTTGCGTTCGGTAAGCATATGAAGTTTTACCCAAGGTCGGAGCGGGAAACGTGGGTTAGAGCATTAGAGCATAAGCGGGGCGTAACTGAGGTATAAACAAATGCGGTGTTGAGTGTGCGTTACTTTACTTTCGTGTAAAAATCATACGATTGTCGTGTGAAATTCATACGATTGCAACTGGTGCCACGTGATGGCAGTGTGGAGGTGTGATGCGATTGGGCTAGCCCCATCGACAGATGACCTAACAAAGTCATAGAATATGGGCGCGTATTGTTTTATCCGTTTAAACCTGTTTGCTTTGCACCAATTCGAGTCGGTTTTGTTTGACATGCGTGCAAAATGCACCAATATGGATATTCTTGCTGTGGGCCAGCATTGCTGTCCCAGCGTTGATGCGTGGGTTGTTCACTCAGCTTAAATTCGACTATCAACATTAAAAGAAAGCAACATTGAAAGAAAGCAACATTGAAAAAAATCTTTCAGTTCGACTGTCTGAAATTGATTAAGTTACTCATGACGTTTCGTAGAACAAAAATAGTAGCCACACTAGGCCCAGCCACAAGCAGTGAAGCATCGTTGGAATCCATCATCTTGGCGGGCGTGGATATGGTGAGATTAAATTTTTCTCATGGCAGCCATGAAGCCCACGCGGAAAATGTGAATCTTGTGCGTCGTATTTGCGAAAAACACGGATGCTTTGTTTCCATTATGGGCGATTTACAAGGTCCAAAACTGCGTATTGCCCGTTTTGTTAACGATCGCATTAAATTGCAACGTGGTGACGCTTTTATCATCGATGCGGACTTGGACGCCGAGGCGGGCAACCAAGAACGTGTGGGCATTGATTATAAAGAGCTAATTGATGACGTTGTTGTCGGCGATGTGTTGTTGCTGGACGATGGGCGTATCGAGCTGGAAGTCAATGAGGTGTGCGGGAAAGAGATTCGCTGTACCACATTGGTGGGTGGATTTTTATCAAACAACAAAGGCATTAATCGTCGAGGGGGTGGTTTGTCGGCGGCAGCCTTGACGGAAAAAGATATAAAGGACATTGCATTTGCTGCAACGGTTGAGATCGATTATTTAGCGGTTTCTTTTCCTCGCGATGCATCAGACATGGAAGAAGCGCGTGGGTATTTGCGTGAAGCGGGTTCTGAGGCGGGTTTAATCGCTAAAATTGAGCGTGCGGAAATCATTCAAGACGATACGATCCTCGATAATATTATTCACGTGTCAGATGGCATTATGATCGCTCGCGGCGATTTAGCAGTGGAAATCGGTGATGCGGGTTTGGTTGGCGTACAAAAACGCATTATTCGTCGTGTGCGCACGCTCAATAAGTTTGTCATAACGGCTACGCAAATGATGGAATCGATGGTCGACAGCCCCGTTCCAACTCGAGCAGAGGTCTCCGATGTTGCCAATGCCGTATACGATTGCACCGATGCCGTTATGTTGTCTGCAGAATCAGCGGTTGGAGAGTACCCCGCTGAAGCCGTTAAAGCCATGGATCGTATTTGTTTGGGTGCGGAGGGTGATCCAGATACGCAGCGCTCAGGGCATCGTATTTATGAACCTTTTCATCAAGTCGATGAAGCGATTGGGCTTGCTGCCATGTATGCGGCGAATCACCTGGTGGGCGTCAAAGCGCTGGTGTGTTTGACGGAGACGGGCGCGAATCCGTTGTTGATGTCGCGCATTCGATCGGGTTTGCCCATCTTTGCACTGTCGGGGCGCCCCGAGACGCAACGTCGAGTCACGATATACCGTTCGGTAAAAACCATTCCCTTTGATACGACTACTATGCCGGTTGAGACCGTTAACCGTCGTGTGGTTGAGCTGTTACTGGAAAGTGGATACGTTGAAAAAGGTGATTTGATCATCATGACGAAAGGAGACTACATGAATGCGCAGGGCGGCACGAATACCGTGAAAATCTTGCGTGCTGGTGATGATATTTGTTGAGCAGAGAACTGCTAGTGGGTAAGAAGTAGTGGGTAAGAAGTAGAAGTAAAGTTGAGCAGGCATCGCGGCAAAAGTTTTCTCGCTCGCCTGCTCACATTTTGAATGTTGTGTTTAATCTGGAAACGATTGTAAAACACTGTCCAGCATGCGTGTTGGTAAAAACCGTTTTAGGTACCAACAGAAATGTGCGGGTAATGTAATGGGGTAACGTGGCTTCGGGCGGGGTGATTCCAAAATGTGGATGACCCGTTTGAGCACTGCTTCGGCTGGAAGCGTGAAAGGCTGTACGCTCCCAATGTGATTTTGGCGTCGTTTTAAACGTTGATAGCGGTCTCGGTGTACACTGTGTTCCACATCAATGTGTCGGAAAAAGTAAGGTCGGCTGTTGTATCGAAAACGTGAGCTGATGGGACCTGGCTCTATAAAACAAACGTGTATACCGGTGTGAGCCAATTCCAGACGTAATGTGTCGGATAAACCTTCAATCGCGTATTTAGATGCGTTGTAAGCACCTCGATTCTTCAAGGCGACGTAGCCCAGAAGCGAACTGTTTTGAATGATGCGACCATGCCCTTGGTTGCGAAAAATGGGTATAAAGGCACGCGTCAAATGGTGCCAGCCAAACACATTGGTTTCAAATTGATCACGCAGTGCCTCAGTGGGTAGATCTTCCAGCGCGCCGGGTTGTCCGTAAGCACCGTTATTGAATAAAGCGTACAGACGATCTTGGGTTAATGCACGAACCTGTGAGACCGCTTCATCTATGCTGCTTGACTGAGACAGATCGAGCGCGATTGCCGTAACACCCGCTTTATTCAGTCGATCCACATCGCGTTGTTGACGAGCGGAAGCAATCACTCGATAACCTCGTGCGTGCAGACCGAGCGCCACGCATTCACCAATTCCTGATGAACAGCCAGTAATTAGGATATTTTTCTCTTGATGATCCGTGTATAGTTTACGTTTAAATGGCATACACTCTCCTTGAGTGCTGAGCTAGAGTGGAATAAATCAGAGGCAAATGGTAACCCGTGATGAATGAAGGAGGAAGTATTATGACATTCAAGGGATTCACAAGCCGCGTGGTTCACCACGATCGATTACGAGGTCTTGAAAGTGGCGCGATACACGCCCCTATTTTTAACTCTGTTTTGTATGGGTATGAGGATGCTCAAGATTTGGTGGATGTCTTTCAAGGAAAAACAGAACACCACACGTACGCCCGCCAATCCACGCCTACATTACCACACCTGCAATCGTTGGTGACGATGCTGGATGCGGGACGTGACACCTTATTATTCAGTTCCGGTATGGCTGCAACGGCAGCGATATTCTTGTCTTTGCTCAAGGCGGGCGATCATTTGATCGCAAGCCGGTATCTATTTGGCAATACACACAGCTTACTGGGTACCTTGGAGCAGTTTGGCATTCAGGTGACGCGAGTTGATCCCACGGAAACGGATGCGGTGCGCCAAGCGATGACGCCCCATACACGCATGGTGTTTGTCGAAACGGTGGCGAATCCCGGTACGGAAATCCCTGATTTGGAAGGCATTGGTCAATGGTGTGAGGAAAACGGCATTCTGTTTGTGGTCGATAATACGCTAACCACTAGCTATTTATTTCAACCTAAGCAGGTCGGTGCTCACCTAATCATGACGTCCTTAACGAAATATTTTAATGGTCATGGGAACGTGTTAGCGGGCGCCGTGACCGATACGGGCTTGTTTAATTGGCAGAATTACCCCAATATTTATTCGGCCTATCGCCAAGGCGACCCAGCGTCTTGGGGCCTGAAGCAAATCAAAAAGAAATCTCTACGCGATATGGGTGCCAGTTTAAGCTCAGAATCGTCAGTTCAGATAGCGCTGGGAGCGGAAACCTTGGCGCTGCGCATGGAACGCGCTTGCGCTAATGCGATGGCATTAGCACATATGTTGGATCAACATCCAATTGTCAGTCATGTGTACTATCCGGGTTTGCCGAATCACCCGCAATATGAGCGCGCGACTGAGTTGTTTCGCGGTTTCGGTGGCTTGTTGAGTTTTGATGTAGACAGCCATATTGATCCCATCACAGTGTTGAATAAGGTTTTAATTGCCATTAACGCGACCCATTTGGGGGATAACCGAACCCTGGCGTTGCCAGTTGCTCAGACGATTTTTCATGAAATGGGTGCAAAAAACCGGGAAGAACAAGGCATTCAGGATGGCATGATTCGGTGTTCGGTTGGTATTGAGGATACGGAAGATTTGATCAACAGTTTCCGCGTCGCGTTAGATAGCTTGTTGTAGCTTATTTGTTTACAAACTCAGTTTTACAAATAAGGTTTACAAGAGAGCTTTACAAGCAAGGCTTGCAAAAAAACCGGGCACCGGGCCCGGCAGGAAGGAATGCTTTTCTTTTTACTTCATGTACTTCAACTTTATGTACTTCAACTTCATGTGCTTCAGTGTGTGTACTGCACTGTGCAATGTTTGGTGCGTAGTTGGTGCGTAGTTGGTGCGTAGTTTGGTGCGTGTGCTTACAATGTGTCCAGACCGATGGGGTCCAAAAGAATGGGCGGCTCATCGATGGGTGGGGCAATCGGTCTTTCACATCCGGGTAAGGGGCCGGGAAGTGGAGCTGGATCTGGTGTTGGGCATACTCCTTTTTCGTTCCGTACGCCCCCTTCTGGACATGGGGTTTCTTTGTCATTGAGTAAGGATTGCTCCATACCGAAGCACGGCGTAGTGATACAGAAAATGCCTAGATTTTTGACACCAAAGAAGCGCCCGATGGCGGGTTTTTCCGTTGCGGAATATTGGACTTCTTTGGCGTTAAATACGCCAATTTCGCCATACGTGTTATGTTCTTTTTGGCCAAACTGACCGACTAAAAACAACGATGTGTTTGTGGTTCGGCTTGGGGTGTCGAGTATGGGCTTGGGGAAGCGAATGTCGCTGACGTAACATTCGTTTTGTCGCGTGCCATCTGGGCAGAGGGTTGTGCGTGAATTAACCGCTTTTACGAAGTAACCGCCGCATAACGGATAAATGCATTCTCGTAAATCCCGATATGCTGTAAAATAAGCCACTTTTTGTGTGGGCTGCATGGCGGTGCTGGAGGCCAAAAATTGATAACGAACAATGGGACCATCAAACGCGCTGGCGTTGATTTCACCTTCTACTTTTAAGCGTGTGCCATCAAACGAGAATGAGATTCGGCGTGTGGTGCCGCCGCTGTCTTCATCGGGATTCGCTGGTAATTGAAACCCCACATCGGGGTCAGTTGATACCATCGCATTTGGGAAAAATAATTGTGTGCCGTCTTCCGTTATCAGCCCTTGAAAAGAACCACTGAGTATTGAGCTCGTGATGTCGCAAGGCGCTTGTATGCAAAACGCCGCTTCGGTTTGCACGATACCTGACTCAATTTTGAAGCTGCGTACTGTTTGCGATTCGCTCCATGCGCTCTTGGAAGCGATCATGAAAAAGGCACTCATTACGATGCCCAAAACGAAAACGCTTATCGATTTCTGCTCTGTCATCATTTGAGTTCCTGTTTTCGAGTTGGGATCGGTATGTGCTCGTAAAAATTCTTTTCTTACATCCGTTTATCTCTTCTTTTCGAATTAACTTTCATCGTATTTACTTTCATCTCTTTATTTGCATGAAATGAATTTGCATGAAATGAAAAAGGCGCATGAGAACGATGTAAACAATTAACTACATAGCCCATGCTAGCAAACCCATTGGGTCTTTACAAATACAAAGATGATTGTTCATTGGTTTTTGTGAAGTAGAGTAGTGAAATGGGTTATAAAGTAGGCTGTCCAGTGAAAGTGTGTTAAAGCGAGTTGTAAAGTAGCGTGTACTATAAGAGCTATAAGGGCGACAAGGAGAGGTACTTATCAT
>JARRRL010000176.1:0-7752 GCA_037380725.1 Gammaproteobacteria bacterium
TTCAGGATAATAGGGGGCCAACACCAACACTGCCTCACGTAAAGCTTTGACAGCCTTCATTTTTCCCGACTGCTTCGCTTTCATGGCTGCCACGATCACCTCGTGATGCGCCACCAGTCGCTTCTCATAGTCCTTTTGCGAAGACTTCACACGCTGCGTTAAAAAATAATCACTGATGGTGTCAATCACATTTTGAGCGTGCTTCTCTTTATTTGCGACCCAACGAATCATCTGATTCTGAGATTGTACGTCTTTCTTATTCGAGAGCTCTTTCATCTCCATCACGGCTTTTTCCACCGTAGCAACATCTTCCAACATCGATTTCACCCGCGCACTGTCATCGTATATACCGCACGGTATTTGACAGTGAGCCAATGCCGTCGATGCCGCAACTGACGCCAATGTACAGCTTGTCGCCAACACAACAACATTCAAACACTTTGCAAGCTTCCTCATTTGCTTTCTCCCCCATTTCACGTTTAAGCGCCGTATTAAGCGTGACACACACCAATACCCACGCACAGTCCTCTACTCCTTTTTTCACACACACTTACTTTTTTCACACACACTGGCCTAAACTGATCTACACTGAATTCAGTTGTCCCCAGGCAGCTTAGTAGAATGAGCCGAGACGTGGATAAGTACAAGGTTTTCCCCAATTTTACTGAACAACCACGCGAATGGGCTGTGGAAAAACTGGGGGAAACTCCTAGGAAGCCTATCATACGGGGCTCTCCTAAATATGGTCAATAAATAATCTATTGTGACAATC
This sequence comes from Gammaproteobacteria bacterium, assembly GCA_037380725.1. GTDB lineage: Bacteria > Pseudomonadota > Gammaproteobacteria > Pseudomonadales > JANQJO01 > JARRRL01. The sequence continues at coordinate 773 of JARRRL010000176.1, forward strand.
GTGCTTTTTTTAAGCATACTTCTAATCCAAAGTACCCCCGCACCCCGGACCTGGCTTAAGCACACTAGGCTTAACCGAATTAGGACTGTTAACCTATCATTCAAATGAAATCAACGCTTCATTTTGTGCAATGGTCTTCGCACCCAAACCTTTCACTTGAGACAGCTCTTCCAAACTTTTAAAAGGACCGTTTTCGTTACGGAACTGAACAATCGCTGCGGCTTTCACAGGACCAATCCCTTTAAGCGTTTCGCTAATTTCCTCGGCATTAGCGGTATTAATGTTCAACGTTTGAATAAACGTTTCTTTCATTCCAGTCATGTCGTCAGGCGTATCAAGCACATCGCCAGTCATTTCAGAATCAGTCTGTACATCCACCGCCTGATCACTGGGAATCGAACTATCAGCAAACACCGCCACAGAAAAAGCCAAAAAGCCAGCCAGGATTATTTGTAAAACACGACGTATTATCATACTTGTCCTCTCGATGTAGTAATCATTTATCAACTTTGTTTTTACTTACTGCAAGATCATATCGCAACACACACACTGCTGTGACCCACAACTAAACTGCATCCCGGGGAGCTTAACTTGAATAATAACAGTTTGTATTTGTAAATACGAAAATTGCAGTCCCACACATTCGCAGCATAAACACATTTCATTATTACACTTGTCGTGCATGTGTTTACCAAAACGCGACTGACCGAATACCTACGAAAGAAATCGTCTCACGGCGCCTAGCATTTTAGCCCTGAACCCCCGGTTCCACGCTATAGCTGCCAGTAATTTCACCGTTAATTTTCTTCAAAGTGTGAAGCGGATCACTCGATTGTGTGATTGGTCGACCTACAACTAAGTATGTACTGCCAGCTTCTATCGCTTGCGCAGGCGTCATCACTCGATGTTGATCATTTAAGGCGCTGCCAGCAGGTCGAATACCGGGCGTAACCAACACGGGAGCAGTCCCCACCTCACCCGACAAACCATGCGGCGTCACGGATAAGAGCGTTTGAAGCGTTGCCACGTCTTGAGCGGAACAAACCAGTCCATCTAAACCCGATCGCCACGCCTCAAGCGCGAATTTTTTCGTGCATTCAAGAGGGGACTCACTCCACCCGATGGAGCGCACAGCCTCCGCCGACAAACTGGTCAGCACAGTTACCGCAATCAGTAAAGGCGGGGCCGTACAGCCCGCCAACTCCGCTCGCGCTGCGGACATCATGTCCGCACCGCCACTCGCATGCACATTAACCATCCACACGCCATGCCGCGCAGCAGCACCCACCGCCTTGGCCACCGTATTAGGGATATCGTGAAATTTTAAATCCAGAAAAACGTCGAATCCAAGCTCGTGAAACGCAGCTAGGACGGCAGGACCCGCCGTGGTAAACAATTCATTGCCTACTTTAAGTCGACAGAGTGATGGATCCAACTTTTTCGCGAAAGTCCGCGCCGTCGCTAACTCTGGGAAATCCATTGCAACAATCACGCGCGGCCCAACATCTCCCATTAAGCCATCACTCGACAAAACGCACCCCTTCTGTCTTTTCCTATCTTATTTTCTTATTTTCTAGCTTTATTCACGTTATGCCTGCATGGTCCTGCATGGCTAAGAAGGCTCAATCATTCTGGGATTGTGTGCGCTTCAGCTTCCGCTCTATGTGACGTATTTTCCAGTAATAGACACTGGCTGGTGCAAAACCAACCAAAAATCCTACGAAACAACCCAACACAAACGTGACCAATAACACCTGCCCTAAAATCACCTGCGTGACATCACCGACGATGGTTTCAACATCGACCACCATCTGGTTATTCATCACCAACGGCAGAAAAAGCTGGCTCAGTGATGCTCACAAAACAGTCATGCTTTTACAGCTACAACTACAGCTACAACGCCATACGACCACTGTCTGGAAACTCATTTCGATTATCAAGCGCTGCTGATGCTACTGATGAAGCCCCAAAAGCGCCATGCCGCACAGCAGCATTCCCAGAACCCGTCCCCGCTTCACGGGCACCGCCATCGGAAGATCGAGAAATTTCAGCCGCCATGGCTTCGTTCACACGATCACGCAGTTCTTTTCCAGGTTTAAAATGGGGAACATATTTACCATCAATGTCCACTTCTTCACCTGTTTTAGGATTACGGCCCGTTCGACTCTTACGATAATGAAGGCTGAAGCTACCGAAACCACGTATCTCTATGCGCGTACCCGTCGCCATGGCTTGAGCCATATTTTCCAGAACCGTCTTCACCGCCAATTCCACGTCTTTCACAGATATATGCGTCTGTTTAGCCGCAACACGCTCGATCAGTTCAGATTTGGTCACCGCCATTCGTACACCCTCATTGTCTCCATAACCCTTAACCCAAAAAAATACTACTGACTACTATATCTACTATATAAATACGCACATATTTTATCAACAAGCTTCCATCAATCACCCGTTACTTGAAAGGCAAAACATCGTTCTCGTACTAGGTAATATAAGTTTACAAAAAATTGAATACAATTCAATACGTCTCGATGTATCCCTTCTCGGTATCACTCCCTCAGCAGCACTTTGCTATCACCGCTTTTCACACCCTGTGTGCACGCGTTAAGCCAGCAATGCTGGCCTAACGCGCTGTAGACCGTAATACCGCTACGTCTAGCCTTTATCCTGCATCTGAGCCTTGATCAAATCCCCAATGGTTTTGGGTGCCACTGGAGCGGGATTGTTATCAGCCGTGTCCACCTCTGGCTTATCTTTAGCCTTGATTGACAAAGAAATAACACGATTCTTTCGATCAATACCCACAATCCGCGCTTCAACCTCATCACCTTCTTTCAGATGATTGCGCGCATCCTCCACTCGATCTTGGCTGATTTCAGTTGCTTTCAGTGCGCCATCGACGCCTTCCATCAACTCAATAACCGCGCCCTTCGCATCAACCTCTTTCACGCTTCCCTTAACAATAGCTCCTTTCTCATTAATAGTCACATAGTTAGCGAAAGGATCTTGCGACAATTGCTTGACACTCAGTGAAATGCGCTCACGCTCAGGATCGACCGAAATAATGACCGCTTCCAGGTCATCTCCTTTCTTAAACTCACGCACTGCCTCTTCACCGGACTCCTCCCATGACAGGTCAGATAAGTGAATCAGGCCATCAATTCCACCATCCAGTCCGATAAAGATACCAAAGTCAGTGATGGACTTAATCTTACCGGTGACTTTGTCGCCTTTATTATGTTTTTTAGCAAAATCATCCCAGGGGTTAATTTTACATTGCTTCAGGCCCAAAGAAATACGACGTCGATCTTCATCGATATCCAGCACCAGCACTTCAATCTCTTCGCCCACACCCACTACTTTTGACGGATGAATGTTCTTATTGGTCCAATCCATTTCGGATACGTGAACCAAACCTTCCACCCCTTCTTGCAGTTCGGCAAAGCAACCATAATCGGTCAAATTCGTCACACGCGCTTTGACACGCGTACCTTCTGGATAACGACCCGTAATATCCAGCCACGGATCCGATCCCAATTGCTTCAGACCCAACGACACTCGACTGCGATCGCGATCATATTTAAGCACTTTGACCGTAATTTCATCGCCCACGGCAACAATTTCACTCGGATGTTTGATGCGCTTCCACGCCATATCCGTGATGTGCAACAAGCCATCCACGCCGCCCAAATCGACAAAAGCGCCATAGTCCGTCAAGTTTTTGACAATACCTTTGATTTCATTGCCTTCTTGCAGAGAAGCCAACATCGCTTCGCGTTCGGCGCTGTTTTCCGCTTCGAGGACAGAGCGTCGTGATACCACCACGTTGTTTCGCTTGGCATCCAACTTGATGACTTTGAAATCCAGTGGTTTTCCTTCCAAATGCGTCGTGTCTCGAACCGGCCTGATGTCAACCAGTGATCCGGGTAGAAACGCCCTTACGCCATCCAGATCAACCGTAAAGCCACCTTTAACTTTTCCACTGATTATACCTTGCACAACTGCGTCCGCGTCGTGGGCTTTTTCCAGACGACGCCAGGATTCAGCACGCTTGGCTTTCTCACGTGAAAGGCGAGTTTCCCCCCAGCCATCTTCTAGCGTTTCGACGGCTACATCCACTTCATCGCCCACATTCAAAGCGATCTCGCCGTTATCATTACGAAATTGCTCGATGGGGATGACACCCTCTGATTTTAATCCGGCATTGACCGTTACCCAATCGTTATCGATGGACACAACAATACCGGCTACGATCGAACCGGGTACAATTTCATTTTCCTGGAGGCTGGCTTCGAATAACTCTGCAAAACTCTCACTCATAAAATCTCTTCCTTAGTAGCGGCCACTCACACCACCACTTAACAAGAACCCATCAAGAAAAACCACTCGAAGCACAGATGACCATCCATAACATCACGCGGCACACTGACTCAGCGCCATACAGTGACCATCCCTATACGAGGGTAACAATCCGAAGGGTTATTGCTCTTTGCTGTACTGTGCAACTTGGTGATTGCACGGGTTGATTGACGACAAAGTAGTCACCAAGCCGGCTGGAGGAACTTGATCAATCAATGCGCTTTCTTTACTATGAATAAAAAGCGCCTCAATAGAACAAGCGAAACACACACCCCGCCAATCTACTTTGTTTCATTCAGATGATTGAAGTTTCATACTTTTTCTTTACATGCATGCATGTCTATACGTACATGCAAACGTACAGACCATACATTTAGACCTTTCTTAGGCCAATCGCGAATCGCAGCGCTTCCGCCCCACAGCTCACGCTCCGCACGCGACTCGGGATTCTACCAGATTGTAGTTCACGGAGACAGTCTGTATTCTGACATTTGACCGATCACTTTCATCACAACTCAGTGATCGCATCACGCCAGCTCTTTTCTTTACTTTTATTGGGCTTTTTTACTGGGCTTTTATCGAACTTTTATTGACTTGGCTTCCCTTGTCCATGCGCCTTAAGCTTCATGCACCTTTAGATTTGTGCATTTTATGTGCATCTTCCTCACTTCAAGGGGGTGCCAAATGGAAATAAGCTGACGGCATCCAGGGAATCGGCATGTTGATGGACAGCGAACACACGATCCACACCCATCGCAACGCCCGAACACATTGGAAATGCGCCATCAAAGATGTCCAAGTAGTCAAAATCGACCGGATGTGGCGTCATCATTTTTGCTTTGAGCGCCTGCTCACGGCGAAATAACGCGTGCATTTCGTCGTAACGCGATTCTTCCGTGTAGCAATTACCCATTTCCCAACCGTTCATGTAAAACTCCCACCGCTCGTAAACCGCACCCTCACGTCGCGCCGTCGTGGGAATTTGAGCGGGATAGTCTTTCAAAAAAACGGTTTTATCCAACGGCAACTTCGGTTCAACATCGCTGATGAAAATGCGATTAAACAACTCTTCCCATTCGGTGCTGCGCAACGCGTAATCGGCATACCCTGCGCGTATCGCAGCCTCCACAAACCCGTCAAACGCTTCACACTGATTCAAATCGATGCCCGTAGTATCCAAAAACACCTCTTGCATCGTCACCTCGGTAAAACTCTCGAACAAATGACGAACCGCTGGGTGCGCACTGGGCGCCAGCGTTTTCAGCAAAGCTTGCGTGATGGCTAGGTTGTCGAGATAATCACGCTCCATCGCGTACCACTCCAAGAGCGTAAACTCAGGGTGATGCCGAGGACCATCATGCTCCGCATTCCGAAACACTTTACTCAGTTGATAACAATCGCCCACGCCCTCACGAATCAGCACCTTCATGTACACCTCGGGTGAGGGCGTCAAAAACAACGACTCACTGCCTCGATGCGTATGCTTGAGCTCCGTGCGAAACACCTCAATCGCACTTTCCGGAATTTAATGTGTACTCAAGATAGGTGTTTCAACTTCCACAAAATGATGCGCATCAAAAAACGATCGGATGGCAGAATAAAAACGACTGCGCGACTGAGCCAAGACTCGATTCGAAATGCGATCACGCGTTGGACGTCGCGCCCGCCCAGGCATCAAACAATCATGACCTTCTGGTAAACCCCCTTCTGATTTTCGACTCAAACCATTCAACCCTATTTCTTCTCGGAGGAGTTGTGTAACCAACGCAGCACCGCCGCCACCGGCTCGATCAACTTGCGCGGAATATAATGATTTTCTTTGACTTCTTCAAACAAGGTGCGCGCCAACTCGACATTCTCAACCACGGGAATATCATTCTGATACGCGATATCTTTCATACGCAAGGCCAAAAAATCCTTACCTTTACATGTCACTTGAGGCAGCTTGGTTTCGCCTTGTTCGTAGTACAAACCCACTGCGATGTGCGTGGGATTGGTAATGACCACCGAAGATCGCTTGACTTTGTTCTCCACGCCCCCTTCCAGAATCTCACGGTGAAACGAACGACGCGCTGAACGAATCTCCGGACTTCCTTCGGTATCTTTGTACTCTCGCTTTACCTCATCTTTCGTCATTTTCAGCTCTTTGAGATGCTGATAACGCTGGAAAAACGTATCCAACAACGCCATGATCATAAAACCAAACAACGAGAACAAGGCCATATCAAACATCAAGTCACCCATGACCGCCGCAATGCATTCCACCCGGCACATGGGAATCAACATAATGTCGCCCAAATTTTTCTTAATCACGAAGAACAAAATCGACGATAGCAACAACACTTTCACAATGGATTTGATGAATTCCACGACGTTTTTAATCGAAAAAATCTTTTTAAACCCCGAAAAAGGGTCAATTTTTTTGATGTTGGGCACCAAAGGTTCGGGGGAGAACACCGGCCCAACGTGCAAATAATTAGACAGCACCGACACCGTCACCGCCATGACCAGAAAGGGCAGAGACAAATCCAGCATCTTCTCAAAAATGGCTTTCGCGGCTTCCACAAACACATCATTAAACGGGGCGTTGATGAATTCAACGGGAATCATAAACAACT
>JARRRL010000177.1:0-5211 GCA_037380725.1 Gammaproteobacteria bacterium
CTGTCAGCATCTGTCTTAAAACCTTCTGTCTTAAAACCTTGCTCTACGCTTGGTTCAACAGCACGATCAACCTGAGCATGCGCCACAACGGCCTGATCAACAGGCTCACCCCCATCAACACTCGCGTCATTATGAGTAGGTATGATATCGGGCGTAATATCGGGTGTGCCAAGCTGAGACACGGGAGGCGGTAAGCTCACGCCTCGAACACTCACGCCTCGAACAGGACTGGCGTCAAGATGGGGCCAATCAGCAGATGGGATCGCCTCGATTGAATCCGTTGCCGCCAACACACTCTGCCGCTCGCCACCCGTGCGCTCCAGAATCACCTCATACAGCCACAAACCCGCAAAAATCACATTGCCCAACAGCACCACTGCCAGCACCCAACTGCTCCCCGACCACCTGTCTTCTCGTAAAATCGGCGTCACGTGGACACTGGCTAAGTCAGGAACTTTGCCCCGGCGGCGATCACGCTCAGATTGCTGCAAAGCATCAAGTATGTAAGACATAAGATGAAACGACCAGTCGCATGTTGAACACCATCCATCAAGACTTTCGCAACGCTGTTCTCGTCGCGCGGTTGATATCAGTCGAACCGGTCGACAAGGTGGGAACGCGTCCCTTCAGCAAAATCGTATTCATAGATACCAAAGTCTGAACACCTGCGATGCCATCCACAATCAGTCCTTGGCGACGTTGAAAATCGCGCACCGCCATCTCCAATTCAATACCAAAATCAGATACCCCTTGCGCCAGCGAGTGACTGCCCATGACGCGCCCCAAATCCCGGCTGAATGAGAACACTTTCGGGCCAACTGCACCCGGTACAATGGCACCGTCATAATTGCTAGGGGCCTGCCAAAACAGCACATATTCTCCCGTCCACTGTTGCGTCAGAACACGCGCAGACACAACCACCTTATGATCCGCTACGTGTAACACAGCGTAATCTTGGTTTAACGACGCTAAGGTGGCCAAAAATAGGCCTTTACGTGGATCCGCAACGGTTAAAATCACGGGACGATTCAATTGACGGATATCCATGATCGTCTGTGCTTTCCGTGAGACACACGCCAATTGAGCCCGATTAGCCGCATCACACGGTTTCTCAAAAGCACCGACACCTACGTTTTTACCCCACAGATTCAGCAAGGTGGTTACCGCACGAGGCTGACTATCAGCCAGAGCCATCTCATCGGGCCAGAGAATCGGACCCGGCGTCGAACGCAGCTCCATGTCATCGCGATTCGACAGAGTGGATAAGGCGACTCCCGCTGCCGTGTCGGCGTCGTATCTTTTTGAATCCACAGGCTGTGGCGAATCAACCCGATGACTCGGATTCGCGTGAGACAACGCATCCCTTCCCACCTGCCCTCTTGCTACATTCTGCTCAATAAGCTGACTGGTGTCCACATGGTTATTCGTGATGCCTCGTGTCCCTTCATGCGCTGCCCTTTCATGCGTTGCCCCATCAAGCATTGCTACCTCTTGTACAGACACCTCATGTGCAGCCACTTTATGCGTCGTCACTTCACGCGAACTGGAGGCCTTCACCGCTATCGCTTGAGCACTCGGGTCCTTCAAGCTAAGCGGGTTTTCAGGTAAACGACTGGAATACGGTTCACGTGAAGACGCGGGTGCAAGTGGTCTGGTAGCAGTCTCCATCGTCGAATTCGCGGCGTTATTGCTCCGCGAATCGGACTGGCTGTTGTCTAGGTTATCATTCGACAGAGCATCAGTAGCGCCACCCGCTTCATCACCAGTATCAGCAACCAAGGGATGAATCGCTTTTGTAAATCCTAAAGCCTGCATCGGCACACGCCCATAAGTGCCAAGCCAAAAAGACAGGCCTGCGCACACAAACAAACTGGCAGCAATACCCAATTTCAGTTTCAAGCGAAAACGATCCGCACAATATTCCAGCCCTTTAGGACCAAACACCTCTCGCACGGCTTCACGTAAAATTGCAGGCGTGACAATGTGCTTCTTCTGTACGTACGCACCCAGCAGCATCCGATCACACAGCACATTAATCAAGCGTGGAATACCACCCGTGTGCTTCATAATCGCTTTGATTAACGTGATCGGAATCACCTGATTACGACAGCCCGCCACTTCCATTCGATGGCAAATATAGCGCCACGTTTCCTTCGCTTCGAGGTGTCGAAGATGATAGCGCGCCGTTACGCGCTGTGACAACTGACGCAGCGCAGGTAAGGCAAACACTTGCTGTAGCTCCGGCTGACCCACCAACACAATTTGCAATAATTTTCGGCGATTGGTTTCCAGATTGGTCAACAAGCGGATTTGCTCCAGCACACCTGGCGACAAATTCTGCGCTTCATCGATGATCAGTAATGTCTTACGCCCATGACTGTGAGCTTCCAGTAAATGGCGACTGATTACATCAACATACGGCTTGGCGCTCTTGGCGCCTTCTGGACACGGAACATCCAACTCATCACAGAGGGTTTCCAGTAATTCTTGTTGAGTTAATTTCGAATTCAGGATAAAAGCGACATCACAATCGGGAGGCAATTGCTCTAAAAAACAACGACAAACCGTTGTTTTTCCCGTTCCGACCTCACCCGTCAGCACCACAAAACCGCCATCCTGCTGCACCCCGTAAAACAGGTGAGCCAACGCTTCTTTGTGCTGATCGCTCATGTACAAATAACGCGGGTTAGGAGCAATCGAAAATGGCGCCTCTATGAGGCCAAAAAAACGCTCATACATAAACAGAAACTATTTTAAATTCAGTAGGATCGATTCGCACAAACACAGCACCCATCGCACCACACACCCTTCCCGATTACCACCAAGGCCCAGTAATCCAGCTTCGCAACCTCGATACCCTTTTACATCGTACTATTTTTCACCGATCAATCACTTGCTCACCACCCCATAACGCACGCTCATAAACACAGTGTAATTCATGTGATTCTCGTAATCACGTGCACCGTTCATACCACAGGAGATTGATCTAAAATAAACGTCTCGTCCTGTTGTATATCCCCCTTCACATTCCGTTCGACATCTCGTTCGATCACCCACTGAAATCTTACCCACTGAAAACAATGGTCGCTTTCACGACTCCCGGTGAAGTGGGTTTATGCTCTATCGCTACATCCGTTACCGAAACACCGTAGCGACGTTGTAGATTATCCAGCCAGCCAATCAGCACTTCAAAATCCACTTCGTTAATCCACACGCGGAGTTCATTTTCGCCCTTTGGCTCATAACGTTGCAGCGTCACCTTAGCACGCTGCGCATCCTTAACCAACACAGCCTGCAACGATTGGCCCGCAGGCAGTCGCGCATTCCCCCCTTGTTGGCGTACTTTAGGCGCCTCGGATTGAATCCACGATACCAACCCACCATAACTCAATAAGCTGCGTAATTTATTTTCCTTCCATTCATACAATGGGGTCCAAATCAACACGATTGTGAGCACCACAACAATGACCCCACTCAATCCCGCCAACGTCAACCGCTCTACCGGTGATAAGGCGTTGTAACGCAGACTGACCGGCGTCATCACATCTTCCAATTTTCGAGTCAATTCCGCTACTTGATCTCGTATTGACGTCATCACTCACCTTCTCATTCATGATCACAATTGCCGTTCAACGCGCTCGATTTTAATACACACGGCTTTTTAACGCACGTGACGGAAAGCAAGCGTCCGCAGCACGCTAGCCGTCACAAGCCCCGTACGCGTATGCGCGCCATAATACGTCCATCGTTACTCCGATTTGCCGCATCTTCTTCAACTTCAGCGCCTTTCTGCTCAATACCCGCTTTCAAACGGCTCATGACTTCAAAATCACTGAGCGACATTTCCAACTTCAACTCACCACTTTGTCCTTCGTAGGTCACACGCCGAAGTTGAATCGTTTGTCGCTTACCCCCATCGACCCTAAAAATTTGCTCGCCAACCGCCGACAAAGCGGGCAGAAAGCCAGCACTTTGCCCCCCTTCCCCACCTCGTAATTTTGCCTCCAAACGTCGACGCAATGTGCCAGCCGTCACATTACGCTCCGTAGGGAAAAAACGCATGTACGCGCTGACCGCTTTGACCTCCGCCTCCAGTAAGCGCGCCTCATACACCTTTCCTTGAACCACATACACGCTCATTTGCATCACAAACCACAGTGCCAACACCGCCGCCAATGGTTTCCACCGCACATTCAGTTTTTGTCGAGTGACTTCCTGTTTAAAATCGCCGACTAGCAAATTCGGTACTTGACGCTCAGCCTGCAAATTCATCAGCGTTTGCGCAAACAGCTGTAAAACGGGCTGCGTAATGTGTCGCCGTTCCAATGTGATGGGCACCTCCACCTCGGAAGACTCAATCTCGGATGCCAGCGCATCCAAGACGCGTCCTGAGACGACCTCATCTTTTTCATTCATGAGCGTTAATTTCAATGCGGCCTGAGCAGCGCCAATCTCATCAAATACCGCATCCAGCATCACGGGAATTTGTGTACTGGTGAAAGCCAAAGCCGAATGCCGACCGGTGCGCAGCAACGTGCGATCCTGCTTTAACACCAAGCCCCAGTGATCCGGTTCTCCATAGGGCAAACACAAGGCATCGGGTACCATTTCCTGCGGTATAAAACCGACCTCGCGCAATGCATCCAACCAATCATTGAGCACGCCCCGATTAATCACCGCGACTTCCACATTGTCCGGCCTGGGTTTACCCAAAATAGAAAAATGCAAATCATCAACATCTTCTGCCAACTGCTCTTCCAGCGCAAATGGCAATGCTTTATTCAGTACCTTCGGCTGCACGCTTGGCATGGGTGTTGACGTTAACGTTACCCATTCAGCCGGTATCAAACAGGAAACACGCAGCAAAGGACGCTGATGATACACGTCCTGCACCCCGTCAACCATTTGCTGCAAATCCCCAACGCGCGGACCTAAAATCACTTCCCGAGCACGAAACAGTGCCCAGTCCACGTGCAATGGCGCAAATGGTGCGGACAATATGCGCACAATCAATTGATCAGCCATCCGTGTTCACCACCGTTCGAAATTGCCGCGCTCGATCACGCCGAATCACCCGCGCCGGATTATCCGCCGAGAGATCTGCGGGTCGATAAATAATACTGCGCATGACAAGTTTACTCCCCGCTAATTCAGCGGTCACTTTCAACAAAAAATATTCACTGTAGACCGAAAACCATTCAAGTGGTGGCG
>JARRRL010000178.1:0-8422 GCA_037380725.1 Gammaproteobacteria bacterium
CTCTCGATCACAAGAGTGGGCTTCACATCCAGATGCTTTGCCATTGTCGGCGGATACCGCGAGGCTTTCTGTAGACCATCTCTACACGGATCAACAGTGCTTGCAAGCGGGAGAAATTCTGTTTGATTGGTTGATGCACGATGACGATACCTCAAAAAGACCTGCTCTGGTGGGAGCTGAACGGGATCGGAATATGTTGGATTTACAGCGTATTCATGAACAAGAGCAAAAACAGAAAGGTGATTTGAAAGACGAAAGGTGGATTGCGGCGTACGCGCGTTCGCTCAGTGCCATGCTGGGTTCGGATCCGAATGAACGTCGAAATGAACAAGCGTGTCGAGTGCTGTCCACGACGGATTGTTACGCGCTGCCGTTTGTCACCGAGTGGGTCATGGCGCTCAGTCATGGTTTGACGTTTGTGGCGCACGATTATTCCAAGGGAACAGCCGAGCGTTTGCTGAAAACCTGTGTGTTGTATCAAATTCAGTATGGTTTTTTACGTCCGATGGAATGGCGTGCTGTGCAGTCTATGGCGTCTGAGCAACATTATCCATTGTCGAATTTGCGTCACATTATGCTGTGGGAGGAACCGGATGTGTCCGTTGTTGCCGCCTCCTTCGAAATGGGGGCGTCGGATTTATCCGGCGTTCAGGTGAGCAAACTGGCCATGTGTGCGGGTATTGTGGGTCCTGTTTTGCGTTTTGAAACGCGTCGCACGGCGTCCACGCGGTATGAACCAGCCTATGTGGCGTCTGATGTTGGTATAGATTTACGCGCGGAAGATGAGACCATTGTACCGGTGGGCGTGGTGGGTACGGCGAGGATCTATTCGTCGCGTTGCAGCGTGTTGCTCTCATACCGCGCCACCGCTGCGATCGGGGCTTTGTCGGGTTGCTTTGCTGTCGGGGTCGATGGGATGGTTCCTGTGGTGAGTGACAAGGCGAATGACGAGGCGAGTGAGCGAGCGACGGCGCGTCAATTGTGCTTAGACCCAGCGATGGAGCTGCAGTTTTCTGGGACTTTGCTGCGACGGCAGCGTGGTTTTCGGCGGTGGTTGCTCGAACCCTGTTTTGCGCTGAGTCGCGCTGGACACCTGCTTGAAGGGGCTCACAGTGCGCGCAGATTGGGGCGAGTGTTGGGGGAGCCAACGGCTTTTTTTCCTTTGCTGTTCTCTGCATCGAGCGCGCTCAAACTGTATTGGACAGTGGTCTTATGGCGTGATGACTGCTTTGATTCAAATGAGTGGTTTGAGGACGCGCTTGTACGACGCCAAACGGTGGCGACCGTGTTGGAGCGAGTGCGGACTATGCAGAGACGGGTGCGGCGTGAATTACCACGTCACTTGTGGCCTGAACTGTGGGTGTTAGCGCATCGCGATACCTTGTCTGCGTGGCTCGACTCGTTATGTATCTTTTGTTCAGACGAAAGTGGTTCAGACGAAAGTGGTTCAGACGAAAGTGGTTCAGACGAAAGTGGTTCAGACAAAGGTGGTTTGGGTGAGAGCGGGTTCTGTTCCGCGTTGACGACAAGCACACATCCGTTTGGTGATGAGCAGGACGACGGTTCCAGTGAAGCGGGTATGTGGCATTTGCATACTCCGGTGGGGTCTTTATTGTGCATAAGCGCAGCCAGGGTGGCGGAATGCGAGGATGTAGGACAGTGCAAGGATTTCGGACAACAACAAGATGTACGGCGTCAGCCTTGCTCGTCGAGTGCGGAATCACCAAAACCACTGGTGTTTGATCTGCCCGCTGCGAGTTGGGGTTCGTGTATGCGCCAGTGTGCATCCGTGCCACCTGCATATGCCGCGTTGGCGCTGTTTTTGGGCTGGTCGGCGCGTTTGGCTGACCCCAAATCTGAATGGACGCAACGTGTTTGGCGTTTGGCTGTTCAGTTTGATGAGCAACACTCCGCACAGGCGTCTAACATTGTACAATTTGTATGCGTTGAAGTGGCGTGTGAGCTTGATTTTTCAGCACTGGTGCAGCGTGTAATGGCGTCGCTGCGGTCGTCGCGGACCTTTTTGTCATCCGACTTACCTTCTGAATTGTCATCCGAATTGCCTGGTAAATCATTGGCGTCCTCTGGCTCTGATGGGGCGTGTTGGTCAGACGTTGATTTTTGCATTCATTTTACGCAGCAAGATTTAGCCGTGATTGTGGCGGAGCCTCTGGAGGGAATGGGCGAAGCGGCGGCGGTCGTACGGGCTCGTAAACCGTCGCTTATTCATGTTTTTGTGCGACATGATTGTATGGGTGATGGGGGGGCAGCGCTGCCACCGCAGTTGATTGTGCGTTGGCCGCTGGGGTTTGCTTCTGCGCTGCCATTTCCACACTTGCCTGAGCCCATGTGCGCCTTGGATTTATTGGCCCTGTGGCGGACTTTTTCCAGTGTGTGGTTGGCGCATGCGGATTTGCCGCTCGCCGTGCCATGTCTGCAACATCCGTTTCGTTATGCGAATCACTACGCCTGGATGGGGGTACACGTGCCGTGTCTTGGCACGCCGTTTGAGACCACATTGGCTGATCCCAATGGCGAGGTTCATCACTCAGAACGTGCGGCATACGTGTTTTCTTTATCGGTGCCTTTGGGCGTGAAGCCTGCTCAAGTGAAACAGTTATTGACCTTGCTTTGTTTAGATCAACGACATCTCAATGCCAAGCGGTATCCGTGTTATTTACCGTATGCCGTACCGGTAGTGTTTGCGTTTGATCGTGCGCCGGGCCATGTGGTGGTGTCTCGGTATCATGAGTTCACTGGATTAGGACGATTGATTTCGATCAGGGGCGGTGTCGATATTGAATCAGAATTGGATGTCTCAGAACCAGAACCAGGTGCGACGGTGGAGATTGCCATGTGGCAAGAGGCTGAAGCGTGGCGACACAATCGCAGCGCCGCGTTGTTTGGGTTTGAATTGCATGAAGACAAGCTTGTTGAGCAAGGGGGTCGAGTTGAGCAAGGTGGCCGAGCCGTGACCTTGGTTGTGGCGTTTCACCCAGCATTGTTTTCGGTGGGGGAAGCGTCTCGGTTGTGTGAAGACATTCGTCGTCGCTTGACGGCAATGGCGATCGAAACGGTGCAGGATGATCCGCCGAACAACACTCGTGAAAAAAGCACTCGTGAAAAAAACACATGTGAAAAAAACACATGTGAAAAAAACACGCGTGAAAAAACGCCAGCAAAAATGACCCAGCAAGCGGGAAGTGTTTTGGCGCCCAGTGCGGCATTGCCTTTGGTGCCTTCGGTGGATGCCGAAGGGGCAGACCCCATGAATGCCATCGCTTCAGAGCGAATTTTTGCCACCAACGCACCGGTTCACGTGGACGTACTACAGGCGGCCAACGCTCACAGTACGTCACCAGAATCGACCATTATTCCTGCGCCGTTTCGTACACCAAATCACTTGCCGGTGGATATCGATTTATTTTGGCGACAAGTGCGTTACCGAAAGCGCAGCGCAGAAGACGCACACGGTGATGCTGTGACGTTTACCTCCAGTGTGATGTCTTCTCAACATTGGGCACCTTGGCTTCTACTGAGCGCAACAGTACTGCGCACAACAAAGTTATGCACAACAAAGCTATACACAACAAAGCTATACACAACAAAGCTATACACAACAAAGCTACGCGCAACAATACGTTCACGCCTCAGCGTATTTTTGGTGCGATGCAATTGCACGCAATGGCGGAAGGTGAAAAAGCTGAGAGCATCGGGCGTCAAGTGTTGGCATTGAAAGAAAGTTGGATTGAAACGCTTGAGCCTTTTTCGGAAGCGGCGGGAACGCCGCTCATGCAAACAGCGGTAGACGGTGCGCATGCCTTGCGATTTCTGTGGGGTACGGAGCGACTTGAGGTCGACGCCTCAGCGCTGCCTGATTGGGTGGGCTATGGTTTTGCGCACTGTTTGGGACTCCAGCTCGTGACGGCTCGTTCGGGTGCGGCGGTTTATTTGGAAAGTTCTCACGCTCGCTTGTGTCCCATTTTATGGGCGCGCCGCTTGCATCGTGCACTGGAACAGCTTGCGACGATGACGGGATGCGCCTCGATTTGATTTACCGGTTTGATGTACTGCGCTAAGAATTGATGCATTACGTAAATAGATGGATGAATTAGAGTCAGTTTAAGCGGGCGTCAGCTCGTATATACGCAATGCGCGCTGTATCGTTTCGCTGGATATTTCTGAGCTGGGATTGACGTCTTTCATGACGCCTTCTGTGTGTGCGGGCAGCGGCAATGCGTGACCAATTTCGTGCATGACGATGGAGGTCGGTGACCCGGGTTCGAAGGCAATGCGACGACCTTGATCGGGGGTGTTCCAGTAGGCCCGACCATTGTAAAAATTATCGTTGTTATCATTTAGGTAGGTGAACTCTATGTGTTCGCCGGGTTCGCGCAGATCGCTTTTGTCTGACCAAATGTAGAATTCAAAAGGTTGGCCGCTGTGTTCCGAGAGGGCATTACACCATTGTTGCAACGCAGCAATCACGTTTTGTTGGTCTGCTTTACTCATTTTTGGGTCAATGAGTACGTCAATTTGCACACCGGGGATGTCAGGTTGGCTGTCTTTAATGGCTGTAAAATCTAAGAAGTTTGTGTTAGTGCCGTCTGGATTGCCGGAGTAAATATTGGAACCTGGGGTACCGGATGCGCTGAAAACACGGTATTCCACCAGAGGCAATCCTGCACGTTCTCGCGCTGCTAGATCTTGGCGTAAGGTCTTTACAATTTCTTGAAAATCCACATCACTGATACCCGGTGAAACGACAACATCGATTTGTGTGCCGGGTTTATCTGGATCGGCATCTTGAGCGCGGAACACCGGCTCGTCACTGAGTGGATTGGTCTCGGTTTCGGTCTCATCAGTGGGCCTTGCGTTTGTTTGCGCATTGGCGAACAGGGCAGAATGATCGATGGTCAGCGTGTTGGCCAGGGGGTGTTCGGCATTGGTTTCCGAAGCGGGGGTGATGGTCGTGGACTCATCCATCGGGCTGTCGGTGATGTTGCTAGATGTGTTGCTGGGGGGATTCGCGTGGCAGTGAGTCTGCTGATGATTCAGTTTGTGGTGAAAATCTGTAATCGTATTCATGCTGTGAGCCTTGATTTAATCAGTATTTGGTTTAATTCAGGCTGTTTAAGTCGAGCTGGCCCGATTATCTTCTTATACTGCTGAACAGCTTTTTATTGGTTTATTTATTAGATTTGAGCTTTGCATGAGTAACATGCGGTGCATGTGCGTAGCTTTTTGGAATTGTATTGGTTTCTGTTTTTGTTTTTGTTTGGGCAAAAGCGAGTTGTCTAAAAGTACCTGTTTTACTGAAAAGTATCAATGCGTAAGTGAAAATGATTTTCGTGTAATCACTGTTGTTGTGAGGTAATCGTATCGTATCGTTTGCGTAGGGATTGTCCAGATTGAGTACAGTTAGAGTATTTTGCTTACAACTTGGCAACAAGCTCGTTCAAAATCGATGGCACAGCGCTGCGGCTATTCTTGGAAGAGGCAGATTTGTATGAATAATTGTTTATCGAGGTGTCAATGCGCTGTGAAGTGTAGCATTACGATTTTGAGCTTATAGTAACCAAAATACTGTCGCTGTTGGTATGAATCGCAGGTAGGCTGCCAATGGAAATTCTGACAAGCTTATCGGTAAAAGGTCTATACCGAATCAGTCGATCGTGTGTACGGCTCGGCAATAAGCGTGATAAGCGTAAGGATGAGTCAACCGTAATCCAATTGCAGAGATGTTTATGTCTATCTTTTACGAATACGAAAACCATGATCACGAAAGCCATGACCACGAAAGCCATGATAAAAAAACACTGACTAAGCCGTTACATCCACTTTCCGTTTTGTTGGCCAGCGTCTGTTTAATGGGGCCGACGGGTATCCAGGTGGCCTATGCCGATCAACAGGGAGGCGAATCGTGGTTCCAGCATTCACCACGTGAGTCGGGGTGGTCGTCTCAATCTATGAGGAGTCGACATTTTGAGCGTGAGACGATCGCTCAGCAACGACACGTACCGGAGCGACACATACCGGACAACCAAATAACACCAGAATTTATCAATGAATTTATGAATGTGCTGTCTGATGTGATGGCGCAGCTACCCAGTCCCTCAATGCAGCCAGGATCAAGTGGACCGATTTTGGGTCCCGTTTATGGAACCAACTTTGGCCCCGCTCCGATGGGACCCATGCCTGGCGCAGGCTCATGTTTGGCACCCTCTGCACAATGTATGGGCTTTGGTTCGAATATGCTTACTCCACCTGGACCTGGTTTTATGCCTGGCCCGATGTTTGATCCGTTGATGATGCCGAATGACGGTTCGCGTGTGCTTATGGGGACGATTTCGGAAACGGCGGTAGGACGATCTCAGAACGTGGATTTGTCTGGACAAATCATGATGCTCAGCGATCGCGACCAAACGGAAATTTTTGTGTACGCGACTGGGTTGGCAGCGGGGACGTACTCCACACATGTTCACAATTTACCGTGCTCGCTGGGAGGAGGAGGTCACTACAAGCTGGATCCGACGGTGAGTGAGGTCATGGAGACGAATGAAATTTGGCCGACTTTGGAGGTCGATGAGGCAGGTGTAGGGCGCGGGTATGCGCATGTATATGCCGCAGCGCGCACATCGGCACAATCGGTGGTTGTGCATGGCGCGAATGGAGAGCGTATTGCGTGCGGTGATTTTGAAGATCGACGACAGGGTGCGGTTTTTTCCGGAACGTTTTCGCCAGTAGTGCCGAGCGACGCTGGACAGATGTGTGACGATACGGCGCTCATTTCGGGCACCGCTCAATTATCACGCTTGGGTGATAGCGCGGTGCTGCAACTGTCTGTATCTGGGTTGCAGCCGAATACGATGTACCCAGCCCATGTTCATGAATATCGCTGTGAGTTCAACGCCGGAGGCGGGCATTACCAACATGACCCATTTGCTGACAATTTGCAGGGAGAGGATCGGGTTTATAACGAAATATGGCCTACTGTCGTGTCGAATGCCGAGGGTTACAGTGCGGTTTCATTGAGCATTGATCATTCGGTGCGCGGTGATGCTCAGTCTGTTGTGCTGCATGCCCCCAGTGGGGAAAAACTCGTCTGTGCGAATTTAGATGGTGCGGTCCCTGCTGTCAGCGTGGCGACGGGGCAGGTTTTGATGACGCCGATGGGCTTGGAACGCGGTTATGCACTTCGTGGGCAGGCCCTGATGATGAGAACGCCCCATGATGGTTCCACGCTGCTGTTCAAAGGTACCGGTTTCTCAAGCGGAAGTGGTTTTTATACTACTTATGTTGGTGATGAGCGCTGCGCCTTAGGCGGGGGTAACCCCATCAGTCTTCGTGATTATGGCAATCAGTGGAGTCCCATTCAAATGAACCTGAGAAATCAGGGGCAGTATGTCGATGGGGGCGCTGGGACGATGGCCGGTTTGCGGGTGCTGCCAAATTTCCTCGCTGGTCCTGAAGCGCAATCACTGTTGATCTATGATATGGGTGATAGTTCACCAATCGCCTGCGTGGATTTTGTTACACAGTAGGCGTTTATTACGTTCTATTACCTGTTCTATTAACTGTTCTATTACCTAAGAAGTAGTCATATTACGTAAGTAGTCACATTACGTAAGCGGTCAAAATGGTTTCCACGGCGCACGCGGTATCCAGCGAGTGAGGCGCCGTGTTTGATCAGCTATTTGATCAGCTAGGGGCAGGGATTGGGGTGTTGTTTGTGGATTACGTCAATGGCTTGCAGCACCTCGTGGCTGAGTTGCACATTGATGCTTTGAATGTTTTCTTTTAACTGGGACAGCGTGGTGGCGCCGATGATGTTGCTGCTTACGAAGGGGCGCGTAGTCACGTAGGCCAAAGCCATTTGCGCGGGTGAAATCCCGTGTGTTTCGGCAAGGCAGCAATACGCTTCTGTGGCGAGATGCGCGGCTTGAGTGCTGTAGCGTGAGAAACGGTTAAACAAGGTTAAACGCGCATTGATGGGTTTGGCACCATTCCGGTATTTACCCGTTAGGACGCCGAAGGCGAGCGGGGAGTATGCCAATAATCCGATGTGCTCACGATGACTGATTTCCGCGAGACCGATTTCATACGTGCGATTCAGTAAATTGTAGGGGTTTTGAATCGACACCAGGCGTTCCAAACCCAATTGTTCGGCGAGCATTATGGCTTTCATGGTACCCCAGGGGGTTTCATTGGAGACACCGATGCAGCGAATTTTACCTTCACGTACGAACTCAGAGAGGATGTGTAGGGTTTCGGCGAGTGGTGTGGCGTCGGGGTCTTCTTCTTGCGCTTGGTAACCCAATTGGCCGAAGTAGTTCGTGTTGCGATCGGGCCAATGAAGTTGGTACAGGTCGATGTAGTCGGTTTGTAAACGCGTGAGGCTGGCATTGAGCGCCTCCGTCAG
>JARRRL010000179.1:0-9413 GCA_037380725.1 Gammaproteobacteria bacterium
AAAATGCGGGAGCACGGATAGATAAGGATGGTCGTTTACGTGTGGAAGAAAGTATTGATCTGAAAGGCTATACCGAATTGACTGCCTTACCAGCTCATTTGCGCGTAGATGGGGACCTTAATCTCTTTGACTTCAGGGGCTTGACGGCCTTACCGGATGATTTAAGCGTGAGTAGATCCCTTAATCTCTCTGGCTGCAAGGGCTTGGCGGCCTTGCCAAATAACCTAAGCGTGGGTGGAGGGCTTAATCTCTCTAACTGCAGGAGCTTGAGAGCTTTGCCAGAACATTTAAACGTGGGTGGAGGGCTTAATCTCTCTAACTGCAGGAGCTTGAGAGCTTTACCAGAACATTTAAGCGTGGGAGGGGACCTTAATCTCTCTTACTGTGTGGGCTTGACGGCCTTACCGAATGATTTAAGCGTGGGCGTGGGCGGAACCCTTAATCTCTCAAACTGCAGTGGCTTGAGAGCGTTGCCAAATGGTTTAGTCGTGGGTGGAAGGTTTGATCTCTATAACTGCAGGAGCTTGATGGATTTGCCAGAACATTTAAGCGTAGGGGGGGACCTTTATCTTTCAGGCTGCGCGGGCTTGACGGCCTTACCGGATGATTTAAGCGTGGGGGGCGACCTTTATCTTTCAGGCTGCGCGAGCTTGACGGCCTTGCCCAACTGGTTTGCCACGCTGGGGCGCAACGAAAATGACGGGGACATCCGTCAAGTTGATCTGACGGGGACTGGTTTGTCTGAGACCATATTGAATCGCTTGCGTGACCTGGGTAACCCGAATGTCCAATTTTGTTTCGGGCATACTGCGCAAGAGTATCAGATGTTTCAGAGCGTCCACGACGCTTTAAAAAGTTGGGATCCGGAAGAGACGCTCCAACCCCTCGATAAGCACTCGTGGAATCTGAATGCCGGGCAAGAAGTTCAGTTAATGACATTTTTATCCCGCCTGCATCAGACCGCCGATGCAAAAAATTGTAATACAAAACCCAATTTACAGCATCGCGTCCAGTCCTTTCTGATTCAGATGGAAAAAAATCAAGATGATTATCGGAACCAGGCATTGGAGCGCATTGCTGAGGGTTTGGAAAGTTGTGATGACAGAGTCATCCTGATTATGAATGACATTGAAAAATTAACCCGCATCCGAGAAGCGAGTTGTTCAGAAAACCCGGAAGCTTCCCTGCGGAGCGCTGTGCCAATGTAACGGAGCAAGAGATAGCAGCGGCCAGAAAGGAAGCGCTCGCGACCGTGAATGATCCTCAAAAGGTGAAGGCGTATTTGGAAGCCTGGGAGCCCTGGCAAACGCTCCAGCGCACAGCGCAGGCCAGGCAGCTTTCGTGGTCTGCTTTACCGCACAGCACAGCGAGTTTTGATCAATCGGACTATTGTCTGATTTCCAGTCGGTCTCTGAGTGAATTGGAAGATCCTGTTGCCGTAGGTCAGGTCTTGTACAGTTTGGAGTCCCTCTTAACGTGGTGGGTACAGCAGGGNNNGATTTCCAGTCGGTCTCTGAGTGAATTGGAAGATCCTGTTGCCGTAGGTCAGGTCTTGTACAGTTTGGAGTCCCTCTTAACGTGGTGGGTACAGCAGGGTACAGACCCAGCGACCAAATTGAAAATAGATTTATCGGCCATCAAAGCGGTGCCTAAGTTGAACCACTGATTTCATCTCTCGTGAACGATAACAAGCGCCCTCCATTCAAGTCTTACAACGGTACGGCGCTCGTTCTCGAAAAGATAGAATCAAAAAAAGCAAGCATGGCGTCCCACGATGCTTGATCCGCTTTGCTGTTGTACGTAGTCTTTCTGTTTTGTGTGTTGGAACGAAATTCCACTGAAAGTGCGTCGTTCGGTGGTAAGTAAAAGCCGTGATCAGCGCCGGGATAAGTGATCCATTCGTGTGTGAGTGACGCGGTGTTGAAACGTTTTTTGAGTGCGAGCAGGGTATGATCGACGCTGACCAGTGTGGAGTCGGAAGCGCCGTGTAAGACCAGCACAGCAGGGTGGGCGTGAGCAGACCGTGCTTGTGCTGGATGACGCTGTTTCTTTTGTTCGGGGTAGTTCAAATCCCCACTGATGGACACTACACCCGCTAGATCCACATTCATTTCCGCCATAGCAAGCACGACACCCCCACCAAAACAATAACCCACAGCTCCAATGCGCGTGCTGTCCACGTTTGGTAAATTTGATAGCACATTGTATGCCGCCATGAACCGCCCAGAGAGTTGATTCGAACTGCTGTATAAAAGTGATTTCGCGCGCCGCGCCGCGCTGCGGGGGGATGGGGTGATGACGCCGCGTCCGTACATGTCCACCGCGAATACCGCATAACCTTGATCGGCTAATTGCCGAGCGTGTTGGCGTGTTGTTTCCGTTTGACCGTGAGAACCGTGTACAAGCAGTATGCCGGGAACGCTGGTTGGATTGTTTACGACGCGTGTCATGCTGTTTGGCGTGTTGTGCTGAATGGAATGCTGATCGATTGACGTTGGCTTTAAATTCAAATCCAAATTTGAATTGATGGATGCGCTGTCCGCACCGTGAACGCGCCACGCGGGTGGTGTGGCCAAGTACCCGTAGTACTGTTTACCGGCATACTCATAGTCAATCAAGCCATCGCTGCGCTGGGCGTCCTGACTGTCGTCGGCGTAAGCGGCGTGTTGAAACAAGCCCTGTTGTAAGACGCCGATCAGTATAAACGCCATCACGTAGGCATTCCAAGTGGGTACGAGACGATTCCCCGTTGTCTGCATCATGGTTTTGATACCCCTTTTTATTGGTTTTCGTACCAGAATGTTCGTTCCCATTCGTCCGTGTCCACTAAACTAACATCCGACAGCGGTTGTTCAGGACCAATTAATAATACGGGCTCCGTGGCGTCTTCTGGAAACAGTAATTTCGGGGTGGGTGGAATGCTCGGTGACGCTAGGACGCGATGCCGGTCTAGCTTATCCACGTTATTTGAATTGTTCAGATCTTCGTTGGGTTCGGCTGTTCCAATATCCATGAGGTATACGCGTCCAATACCCGTTGCGCCTGAGCACGCGTTCACAGCTACCGAAGGTTCATACGTCGAGAAAATCAGATTTCCCGATACGGTCAGTGGCGATGACAATTGTTTTTCACCACTGTTTTCAAGCGTAATGTACCAACCGGAACTCGTCGGTGAATCGGAAATCACGTTGGTTCGATCATCCAAATTGGTTTCCGTCAGCGTTGTGTAACCATTTTCAGGAGGCGTAAAGACGTTTTCTTGCAGGACCACGTAAAAACGATTTACCGTCGTGGTCTCTAAGGGTTCGTTAACGTGACCTGATCCCAATGCGATGGCCAGTTTCGGAACCCCTGATGAGCGCCAGTGCAGCAATGACGCCACCGTCAATGAGCGTACTGGCTGTATTGCCATTTGAAATATCAAAACGCCAGAGTTGCCCGCCTAAATCGCCCACATAAATCTGATCAGCAAGACCATCAAAATTGATGTCCACGACACTGAGGTCAGAAGGTATGGCGTATTCCATCAAGGGCGCATTTAATCCCGCACTGCCCAGAATACCATCACTGGCCATCCATAATCGATCACCGGTGACGGCGTCCACCATATAAATGGCGTTTCCAATCGTGGATTTCACACGACCAGATGGTGTAGCGTCCACGGCGGGATCAAAACCACCACCAAAGAACAACACATCGTGTACGACATTATCGATTTTAACTTTGGATTTTACGGGTTTAGACCACGTCTGACCCAATTGAGCAAAATCACCGCTGCCGCCGTGAATGACCCACAGTATTTCCGGTTGATCGCGCTGTGTGACGTCCAAAGCATAATATTGATTACCACCGCGTCGCATGCCGGTATATAGATAGACGATGTCGCCATCACCGGGTTCAATGGTGCCATCAAAATCAACGTCATTTACCCACGATACGATGGAACCGTCCATCCCGTATGGGTGCAAGTTGGATGAACTGTTTTCATACTGCAAACGAATGTTGCTGAGCAATTCTTCAGGCATAAAAGCAAAATGTTCAAAACCCGTGCTGGCGTTAATGGCGTGCACAAAACCTTCATTGGTCCCAAAAAAGATGGAGATATCGGGGGAGGATTCATCGCCACCATAGGTCACTAAGGTGGGTACCGAGTGCAAAGGATCACCGATGTGCAAGCGCGCATTTGTGGAATCGCCGTCACCGTCCACATCGAGTACGTCTTCGCCTCGTATCCAATTTAACAATTCATTGCGCTGTGTGGCGTCAATGGCGTTTAACAGGGATGTGGTGATTTCCGCGTTGCTCGTATCCAGTACGTTGCTCGGAGCGATAAGTTGGGTGCTGGGTGTGCTGGCACCGCTGAGGTACGTGTAGACCTTACGTCGTTGACGTCCACGATGACAGCGGGATCACCGCGCAATTTATAGCGTTTTAAATTTCCCGACCACAGCGGACGAATTTCCGGCTTGAAGACCGAGAAATAAATTTCTTCTCGATTTGTGAGCTGATTAAATTGGTTAACCGTTGCCCCCGGTGAGGTAAACGTGCTGTTCCGGCTGATGACATTGCGCAGAATCGCGTCAAAGGCATTGGACAATTCCGCCGAGGTATTGGCGGTATTAAACGTCCCACCCCCCAGAGTGGCTAAATCTTGTAGAAAATCAACCGCGCCATTGTTACTGAGGTTAAAAGCGATGGTGTGCGTGGTGATGGTGCTGCGTGAATTGGGAAAAGCGGTAGCCATGTCGTTGTTTGCCATCCATTCCACCAAGGTGCGCCCGCATTTTTCATCGGCGTCACTGGCATCCGAATCGCACGATGGCGTGCTGGTCAGGCTGCGAATTTTGTCGATAGAATGATTGTTATTGGCTTCGCCGTCGGTCAGCAGTACAATGTGATTGTTTTGGCATTCATTGGTGATGGGGCTGATGTATTTGGGCGCAGAAGATGTGGAGCTGATGACTTCTGAGGCACAATAAGACGAGTCCAAGTTCTCATCTGTGCACCGCGCATCACGTACGACCGTGCCACCGGTGTAAGAGCCTGGAACACTGACGCGTTTGTATTGTCGGCTGGTAAAGCCATCCGATTGCGCAAACAGCTCTCGACTTGCGCCATAATAAACGTCCTTGCCTTGAAAATACAGGGCGGCTTCATATAAAGAATCCACAATGGGCGTCCAGGTGCGTGCATCCATATTTTGCACTAAATCATTCAGGTGTGAGGCCACCGTTAATGGACTTGACTGGGTGGCGCCGTTGGCCAGTTTGAGTATCAATTTAGGTGCTACCCCTGGACCGGCTTCGAAGGTGCTGATGTCACGATCGGTACTGCTGCTGGATGCAGTCAGGATCAGCGCTAAGGAGTTGCCCACAGACCAATTCGATCGGTCCACAATTTCTTGTACGATGCTGGCCAAATTGGGAGATCGATAAACCTGTGCATTCACAAAATCGGGAGGTGTCCACGTGACGGATGCGCTGGTCTGCGAGCGTTTGGTAATATTACGCCGTGCGTTCACAAATGCTGGGGCGTTATCGTCATCGTGACCTCGAATGGTGAAGCTCATGTTACCACTGTTGTTGCCGCTCGCTGTGACATCCAGATACGCTTCGAGGATGGTGCCCCCCTGTACAGCGGGAATATTTTCGAATCGAATGCCCGATACGATACTGCTTTCAATATCCAGATCGGTACTGCGGTTATCGGCTCTGCTTCTTCGGCCTGGGGGTTCCTCGGCGTCGTCTTCAGCGGAGTTTACGCGCTGGGACCAGATCTGATTGATGCAACCGGATTCGCCACCGGAAAACGACACCACTAATTCGGCGTGTTGCTCCAAGGCATCGTCAAAGGCGTACGCGTCGCGCCAACCCACGGGGGAATCCGCTGTGGGTTCGAGATACAAAGCCAATGCGTTATTGCCACACCAATCTGTCCGATTCACCACTTGTTGAACCAATGACGTGACATCCGGTCCCGTCAAGCTTTCCCCGAGGGGCCAGTCACTGTCTGGTTCCCAAATCACTTCAGAGGCGGTTTTCGCGCGCGCGGATAAACTGAACGGGGTTGCGGTAAAAGGAGCGGCGTTATCGGTATTTTCAGCGCGAATTCGCAGCTTAAGGCCATCCACTGTGCTGTGAGCGATGGAGGCAAAAAAGTTAATTCGAGCAGCGGTAACGGTGGCTCCCTGAGGAATATTGACTTGTTGGAAACGAAGCCCCGTTACCGTTTGAGTGGTGCTTGAGGACGTGCTGTATTCGACGACCAATTTGGTATTGCTACCGGTGGATCCTTGTGTGGAGGACGAATCGTTTCGATACAAGGTGCCCGCACGTTGGCCGTTGCCGGACAAACCTTTTACTAAGAAAACCATCGCGTCGTTGGCGTCCCAATCGGCGCGATCAACAATTTCTTGCACCACGTCGCGCAAATTGGGAGATCGATAGACCTGACCCATATCCCAGTTTTGTGAATTGCTAATGCCCCATACGACGGTATTGCTGCTGCGTTCGTTTTGATAACGGGTGTCCAAATCTGAGTCATTGCCGGTAAAGCGGGCGGGGTTATCCGCTGATTGTGCACTGATTTCTATGGATATATCACCGGTATAGCCGCTTGTGGGACTGGTAAATTCCAACCAGGCGTTGGCGATGCTGGCACCCGTTGGAATATTTAAATCAAAATATCGCAGCCCGTTAATTTGGTAGGTGTTCATGTTGAAATACGTGCCATCTATTTCTGGGCCCGATGTGCTCTCTTCGCGATCGTCTTCTTGGTGTTGAATGTATCCGGTGATCTGGGTGGTGTTGAGTTGAGTGGTGTGTCCGATGCGCAGTGAGGTGTCATCGAGCGTGACCGCGCCATTAGCAGCCAGCTCGTTGGCGTCGTCCTCTGAGATCAACATATCGGGAACGGATTGAAAGTCGGTTGAGGCCAAGGATAAATTAACGTTCGTGATGGGGTATTCAATGGAGCCGCCGGGTCCGTTGAAGCGCATCAGGCCTACATTAATGCCTGAAACCGTTGACATGATTTCGGCAAAGGCGCTTTTCATGGCCTCCAGGCGTGTTTGACCAGTGGAAACGCCGTCGCTGTCGCGCGCATCGCTCTGCATGGAACCCGAATTATCAAGAATAAATAATACATTCGGATTCGTACCCGACGCGCTGGGTGCGCTGGACCCTAGGAAAATATCGGTGTCATCGGCCATGGCGGGGGGGAGGCACGTTACCAAAATCGTGACAACGACCACCGTGTGCATTTTTAATTTGTGCCAGATTATTGTGTAAGGCATAAGATTATTACTCACCCATTTGATATAAACGTGTTTGAAACTGTGCGGACAAAGTTTTCAATAAAATTAAGTGTCAATAAAATTAAGCCTTCAATAAAACAAGGCGCTCAATGAAAACGCAGTCTGTGTGCGCTTACCCCGCACCGGCTCGTACGAATCCTTGCACGAGCTTGGTGGCCGTTGCGCTGTCAACGCTCGCAGAACTGTCGGTTTGCAGTTGCACAAAGCGGGCACCGCCATTCACTAGGAGCGAGTAACCCGGCATCAACACCTTGTCGGCTTGCAGTGAAACGGACACGCTGTGGGCGGAGTTGGGTACGGGAACGGTGAACGTGCCGACCACGTTGTTCGCTTCATCAATGCGTCGTAGCGCTTCGTTGACCCAAGTGGTTTGTTCTAATGAATAAGGACCCGCTGATTCGGCCAACTGAAACGCGGTTTCATGGTTTGAATAGTTCGCGGCCATTTGCTCATTCCACATGCCCGTTCGCGCGGCTGAAACCGACAGCACAGAAAAAACGGCCAACATAATCAAAGCCAACAGCAAGACGGCGCCGCGTTCTGTGGTGGGTCGACGTGATGTGAAGCGACGTGCGGTGAGGTGACGGGGCATCGTTAAATCAGGCCAATGCGGGCAATCATGATGCATAAACATTCTCTTTACTCCTTACTCAATACTCAATACTCAATACTAAATATACGAAGTATTTAGATAAACCTATTCTGTTTAACCACGCTCTATCCTTTGTTACGCATTTGAATGGTGGTGTTAAATTCTCGTCTGAGGTAATTGCCTCCGCTGTGCTGTGAGGCGCCATTGGGGCCAATGTCGACGCCCGGCAAGGTGTAATCGTGCGAATCCGTCGTCGTGGTGACGGGATCTAAGCTTTTGATAAGAAGTCCAATCTGGATGGACACAACGCGTCGCATATTGAGATTGACGTCGGTGGCGGGTAAAAAGCGAATGTTGCCGTCTGATAACTCTTCACCGTATAAGATTCGGAGAAATTCAACGCCTTCGGCTATTTCGTCGATCGTCCCGTTGGACGCCATGCGAAACAGACCATAGGTGTCTTCACCAAATTGATTGTTTCGACCGGTGTCCGCCACAAAAAACGTTTCGGTACGAAAAACTCGTATTTTTGCATCGGTTTCATAAGCGCGTCGAAAATTTGCCGTGGTATTGTGACTCGTCGCGTGCTCAATGGTAATGGGTGCTGTGGTAGCGGGATCATTGGATACGCGAAAAACGTCACCCACGGAGCAATCGCCGATGTATAGAATGTCGTCTTTGGATACGGAAAAATTCGTATCATTGGTTACGATGGGAGCTGAACGACTGGACATCTTGCTCGCCAGTGTCAACAAGACGGGACTGGCGTATTGAACGCTGATGACATCACTCCCAGATCGAGGTGTATAGCCTGAGATCCCATTACGCAGATCCTCGATGTCGGAATTACTTCCCAATAATGAGGGATTCGGAGACCAGGCGTCGTCATTTCCAACACTGAAACCACGTAGATTTGTGCGTGAAATATTGTCGGAGGGGTAGTTATTGGCGATGGGTACGGTGTACGTCAAGCTGTTCCAATTTAGGTTTTCTTCATTTTGATTTTGCAAAGAAGCCGGTAGCAGACAACCTTGAAACCCTCGATAACGCAGTGCGTCGCCCACAATGTGTAAGGCGTACCGCCCACTTTCTTGAATTTCGGTCAGGGCCGATTCAATTTGATACGTTTGTTTGGTGCTGGTTAGAACCTGAATCATTCCGGCTAGCACAAAGGTACCCAAGGCACCGGCAATTAACACTTCAACCAAACTGAATCCGTTTTGGACGTTTTGGATGTTTTCGAAATGAAGGAGCTTGCACTGTGTGTGTTCGTTGTGATGGTTTTTTTGCTGATCAAGAGTAGGGCGGTTTTTAAGAAAAGACGGGGCAACAGATCGTGCGCGAGTCGAACGTGGGAAACGTATGTCAGATAGCGTATTCATGGCGGCGTAACATCTCTACCACGTTTATAGGAAGGAATTAAGCTTATTCTAAGGCTAGACTACGCGCACGGGGAGCTCCAGTGCTATCCAAATGCCTATTCATTGAAAATTCAGAAATTGTGAT
>JARRRL010000180.1:0-5135 GCA_037380725.1 Gammaproteobacteria bacterium
GCAAGCTACCCAATACGCGCTCTAAGCGTTCCAGCGTCCACACTACACCTTCCGCCGCCAGTATCGTACTGATGCGCCTGTAATCACGAACACCCACGTGCAGCCCAGCGGAACTCAGGTTTTCAAGAAAAAGATGCAAAGGAACGTGATTGTAAGAGGTCATTTTAACCATCGTTTTGTCTGAATTATTTGGCTTCATTAATGTCTGCGTCCAGCAAGCGATGCAAAACCTCTCATTTCAAAAACCTCCAAGCCCCATCGCATTAATGTGTCCTATTTGTCCCTGATACATCTTCCACGGTTGGTCATTCAAACATTATTTTTAAAGATACGTCGCGAAACCTTCAACCTTAAGCCAACCACCAGCGATCTCATTGTTTCGTATCAAATTGACAGTTTTCCAAGTGCGTAATCAACTCATCGAAAAACTGATCCAGTTTTTACCTTTCCTATTAAGATCATTTTTTGTTTTTCATCAGTGACGGAAAAATCTGCGTATTCCAAAATAGCTTCTTTTTCCATTTGTGACAGTTCGATTTGAATGTATTTTTCTGCCATTACTCCCTCCCCAGAGAGATATAAAAACGATAAGAGCTAAATCGAAACGGAAGAAGTAGTTCTTAGGATACAGAGATACTCATGGGCTTGTTGCACATAAAAGAACGGCAGATCTGAGAAATAACATATTGAAAAATATGAAAATACCTCAATCTCGTTGGTTCCGACACCTGACGAGAAAAGGATTTCCAAGTGAGCAACTGGAGGGAGTATAACCAAAGCCTTGTCAAGAGGGGAAGCCTATCTCTTTGGATAGATAAACAAGTGCTCGATAATTGGTCTTATCTGACGGCCTTGTTGTCACTTGCTCTTTTTAGAGGACGGCAATGCAAAGATATTCCCCAGAACGTAGAAGCCATACTTAGAAAAATCGGCCACCTTCACAGCTTGGATGTTGCCGAAGTGGCTCACCAGGTATTCCATGGGTAAGAGCGATATGCATTCCCACGCGGGAGCGTGGGAACGAGAGAACAGCGGAGCGTGGGAACGAGAGAACGAGAGAACGGCGGAGCGTGAGAATGAGAGAACGGCGGAGCCTGGGAATGAGAGAATTAATTACTCTAGAAGCAAATGCCGCGCAAGAACTGCGGCAGCATTAACCACGCATATACGGCTGGCGTCTACTTAATCCGAGCACTGATTATCCTTCCACAACAAAAACAGAAGTCACTTTTTGGAAACCTTTTGGTAACGCAAAACCACGCTGACTGCGCTCGCCTTCATAATGCGATAAATCATCCCACGAAATCGTCAATTTTCGCCGTCCGGCCAATACGCACACCGCTTCACCTTCACTGATCACCAAAGCAGCCACTACGCTGGGAACTTGACCGGCGGCTTTGGACTTCGCACTGGCCAATTGCACCAATCTACTGCCCTTGCCCTTGTTCAATCTGGGCATATCAGCAAGCGGGAAGACAAGTAAACGACCATCACAAGTCGCCACCACGATTTTATCGTGGTCAGCATCTTTCACGTAATCCGGTAACATCACGCGCGCCCCTTCCGGTACGGTCAACACCGCTTTGCCCGTTTTGTTCTTGGTCATGAGGTTACCCAAGCACGTGACAAAACCGTAGCCCAACTCCGTACACAACAGAATTTCTTGATCCGCTGGCCCCATCAGCACCGCCACAAATTCAGCCTTGCCCTGTGTGGTTAATCGCCCAGTGAGCGGCTCACCCATACTGCGCGCCGATGGTAAGGTGTGTGCCATCAACATGAAACTTCGACCGTTTTGATCCATGAAATAAACGGGTTGATTCGATTTCCCCTGTGCACTATCGAGGTATTCATCGCCCGACTTAAAATTCAGCGTGGTTGGATCTATCTCGTGACCCTTAGCCGCTCGCACCCATCCCTTTCGGGACAGCACGACCGTTACCGGATCACTGGAAACCAATTCCGATTGATCCAAGGCTCGCGCTTCTTGCCGCTGTACCAAGGGTGAGCGACGCGCATCACCGTATTTCTCGGCGTCCGCTTTGATTTCCGCACACACCGCTCGTTTCAGTTTGGTCTTAGATTTCAATAAGGACTCAAGCTTTTTTCGTTCTTTTTCCAACTCATCCAATTCACCACGAATTTTAATCTCTTCCAGCTTGGCTAATTGACGCAAACGCAAATTTAATATCGCATCCGCTTGTCGATCAGACAGCTCAAAACGCTCCATCAAACGCATTTTCGGGTGATCATCATGGCGAATAATGTGAATCACTTCATCGATGTTTAAAAACGCCGTCAGATAGCCCGCTAGCACATGCAAGCGGTCCTCCACTTGATCCAAACGATATTGCAGTCGACGCGTCACCGTCGCCAGACGAAACTCCAGCCACTCCTGCAAGACCATCAGCAGACTTTTAACTTGCGGTCGCCCATTCAAGCCAATCATGTTCAGATTAACCCGATAGGTTTTTTCCAAATCCGTGGTCGCAAACAAATGCGACATCAATTCATCCACGTCCACCCGGTTGCTGCGCGGCACAATGACCAATCGTGTGGGGTTTTCGTGATCCGACTCATCACGTAGATCAGCAACTAAGGGCAATTTGCGCGCCTGCATCTGCTGGGCAATCTGTTCCAAAACACGATTTCCAGATACCTGATACGGCAATGCCGTCACCACCACCATGTCCCCTTCCTTAAGGTAAACAGCACGCTGACGTAAAGTGCCTTTTCCGGTGGCATACAGATTCAGTATTTCCTGCCGAGACGTCACCAACTCAGCACGCGTAGGAAAATCGGGGCCTTGGATGAACTGACAGACATCTTCCAACGACGCCTCAGGATGCTCCAGCAAATACACGCAAGCCTGAGCCACTTCTCGTACGTTATGCGGTGGAATATCCGTGGACATCCCAACGGCAATACCCGTACCGCCATTCAGCAAAATATGCGGCAAACGCGCGGGCAAAACCTTCGGTTCTTCCAAGGTGCCATCAAAATTGGGTTGCCAATTTACCGTGCCCTGCCCCAATTCATCCAATAGCACGGCAGAAATAGGCGTCAGGCGCGCTTCCGTATAACGCATAGCGGCAAAAGATTTCGGATCATCAGCCGATCCCCAGTTACCTTGCCCATCAATCAAGGGGTATCGATAACTGAATGACTGAGCCATCAGCACCATGGCTTCGTAACACGCGGTATCCCCATGCGGATGAAACTTACCCAACACATCACCCACCGTACGCGCACTTTTTTTGAATTTTGCCGCCGCGCTTAAACCCAATTCAGACATCGCGTAAACAATACGACGCTGAACGGGCTTTAAACCATCAGCAATATTAGGCAAAGCTCGATCCAAAATGACGTACATCGAATAATCAAGATACGCGTTTTCCGCGTACTGATTCAGTGGAATACGTTCAAAATCACCCAACATCACGCCTCAGGTCCCTCACGGTTTTTCGTCTTAAATGATATACGCGCCGGTCAATGATCACGGACGATCATCCATCACTTCAGGAGCATGATCAATAAGATCTTCTCGCCTAAATTTCAACAGCAACAAAATGTTACTGGCCACATAGATCGAAGAATACGTTCCCACTAACACACCGATCAGCAACGCGGTCGCAAACCCTGAAATCAATTCGCCACCAAGCAACTTCAGCGCAACCAGCACCAGCAACGTTGTCAAGGACGTAATCAAGGTACGACCTAAAGTCTGCCCTAATGACATATTCACGATCTCTTTAGGTGTTAAGGATCGATCCACACGAAAATTTTCACGAATACGGTCAGAAACCACGATTGTATCGTTCAATGAGTAACCGATCACCGCCAACACCGCCGCCAATACAGTCAGATCAAACTGCAAACCGAATAGCGAAAAAATACCTAGTACAATAATCACGTCGTGAAACAAGGCCACGACCGCACCCACCGCAAACTTAAACTGAAAGCGAAAGGTGATGTAGATCAGCATAGCGCCTAATGCTAATAACATGGCGATACCACTTTGATCCCGTAATTCCTCTC
This sequence comes from Gammaproteobacteria bacterium, assembly GCA_037380725.1. GTDB lineage: Bacteria > Pseudomonadota > Gammaproteobacteria > Pseudomonadales > JANQJO01 > JARRRL01. The sequence goes on from JARRRL010000180.1 coordinate 4,039, forward strand.
CGACTTGAGGGCCCACAAACTCCGTACGCTTCAACGAGACCGTAGGCTCCACACGCTTCAGCAATGACACAATATGTTGGCCCAACTCACTTTTTTTAGCGCTGAGATCCGGGGGAATACGGATCAGCACTTCAGAAGATTGACCAAAATACTGAACCACTGCATCCGTAACCGCCCCCTCTACCAACGCGTCCCGTATCCGTTGCAGTTCCACCGGTTTATCAAAAGCCACTTCCACCAGCGTACCACCCGTAAAATCCAAGCCAAATGACAATCCTCTCACCACCAGCGACGCTAACGAGACCACCACCAGCAATACAGAAAGCGCCGTTGCCACGCTACGCCATCGCATAAAATCAAAATATTTCTTCACAGACATGGGAACACTCTCATTAGACTCATTGGACGCACATCAGATATGGTTTCAATCCATCACATTGCTAGCCATCACATGGCTAGTTTTTCCAGTTTTCGACCACCATAAATCAAAGAAAGCAGGGATCGTGTTCCAACAATTGCCGTAAACACAGAAGTTAGTATCCCCAACGATAAGGTCACCGCAAATCCTTTTACCGGTCCATTACCAAAAGCAAACAGAATCAGCGCTACAATCAATGTCGTCAGATTTGCATCCCAAATCGTACTAAACGCGCGATCGTATCCCGAACTGATGGCCACAACAGGCGAAGCGCCATTGGAAAACTCTTCTTTCATCCGCGAAAAGATCAGCACGTTCGCATCCACAGCCATCCCCACCGTCAACACAATTCCGGCCATACCAGGTAAAGTCAAGGTCGCCCCAGGAATCAATGACATAAACGCCACCAAAACCACCAAATTCATCAACAAAGCCAAATTGGCCACCAAACCGAATACACGGTAATAAAACACCATAAACGCTAAAACAAGGCAAAAACCCAATATAATCGACTGAAAACCGGCCTTGATATTCTCCTGACCAAGACTCGGCCCAACCGTACGCTCTTCCACAATATACAAAGGAGCCGCCAAAGCCCCCGCTCGCAGCAGCAACGCCAGTTCAGAGCTCTCTTGCGGGCTGTCCAAGCCCGTAATACGGAAATTCTGTCCCAAAGCAT
>JARRRL010000181.1:0-5129 GCA_037380725.1 Gammaproteobacteria bacterium
GGGAGCGTGGGAGCGTGGGAACGAGAGAACAACGTCTGAAGCGGCTTGCTTAGCTTTTCTTGTTCAGCATGTCATACTTTCTCATTTTTTCCACTAAGGTGGTGCGACGGATTTTTAATTTTTCCGCCGCGCGCGCCACCACCCCACTGCATTCGTCCAAAGCCTGTTTGATCAAGTTCGATTCCAGGTGACTCAGATACACCTTTAAATCAATACCATTCACCGGCAAGAGCGCTGTTTGCTCCAAACCCGCCACCGTGGGCGTCGGCGCTTCCGTATCCGTCCCTGAATCTTCATCCACATCATCCACATGTCGAAAACGCGCGGGCAATTCTTTCACACCAATAACGCCATACGGGTGCGTAATGACCAACCGCTCAACCAAGTTCGCCAACTCACGCACATTTCCCGGCCAATCGTGACGGCACAAGGTCATAATGGCTGCCGAATTAAATCGAATTGATCCGCGTTTCTCATTTTCAATGCGTGCGATCAATTCATTCAGCAATAACGGGATATCTTCCGGTCGTTCACGTAAAGCAGGCATTTCAATGGGAAATACGTTCAATCGATAATACAGATCTTCACGAAAAGTCCCCGCCTCAATATGGCTCATCAGGTTGCGATGCGTGGCCGCAATAATGCGCACATCCGCCGTATGGGTTTTCGCACTGCCCACACGCTCATACGTACGCTCTTGCAAAACACGCAATATTTTCACTTGCATGTGTAAGGGCATATCACCAATTTCATCCAGAAACAGGGTGCCACCTTCGGCCAGCTCAAAACGTCCCGGACGCGCCACCACCGCGCCGGTAAACGCGCCTTTTTCATGACCAAATAATTCACTTTCCAATAACTCAGCGGGAATCGCACCGCAGTTGACGGGCACAAAAGGTTTGTGTCGACGATGCGAGTTATAATGCAAATTGCGCGCAACCACTTCTTTTCCAGTGCCACTCTCCCCCGTAATCAACACATTCACGTCTTTGTCGGCCACTTGCGCCATCAGTTCACGCACTTTCACAACCACCCGAGACGTACCCACCAAGCTGCGAAACAATTGCGCTTCGCGACGCTGACGTCGCACCGTATCATCTTGCATGCCGTCTCGAAAAATTTGAGCGCGGTGCAACGTGTCGAGTAATTTGGTGTAACTGGGTGGAAAGGCCAAATTGGCAATCACGCATTGTTGACCCGACTCATCGACATAAGAGCTGCTATTTTCGGAACCGCCATCAATCGTCACAATGGGCACCGATTTGCTCAATACTCTGATTTTTTTGATGTGTTCCGTCAGTGAACCGTTCACCTTACCAATAAACGCACAGAGAATATCATCCACACAAGCGTCATCACCCTCTGTCAACACGGACTCCCACTGATCAGACACAGCGGAAACCGTTCCCTCACCCACAAAATTCAGAATTACCTGAAAATCATGTCGCCTGCGGTCATCATCATCAATCAGTAAAGCTTTAACCGAACGCCACATACTCAATTCTCTTCTCTGTGCCCGCTACATTATCCAAACTGACCGATCGAGTGCTGATCGTTTCATTTCCTTTCCGACTTGCCAAATCCAGCGATTTATGCACTATTCCTTTTAAGACGCCTTTATCTTTCGAAACACTTTAATCTTTCATGACAACTTTTCGATCATGACAAGAACCCGGCATCTTTCCTAAGTAAAGATGATTTTACTCATTTGGCCAAATTTATGACGCGGCTTTCACTAAACGGATAAAATTCGGGCAGATACCAAAATTCACAAGCCCATGGCGTACTGTCCATGTGCTAGCTCAAATCCGCATTGTGCTTTTTGGTTTTTAAAATCGATTTTATCCTTCACAATCATTCTTAAAAGACTGAACAACAAGGCCGTTAACTATTTCACAGTTAGAAAATTTCTACTTTTTGGTTCAAGGTTATATACGCGCACTGAATCCAATCGCTGGATTCTTACCTCTCGGAAGTTGGAGTTTGTCATGCCTCAAATCGTCAATACGAACATTCTTGCCATCAATGCTCAGCGACAGTTAAACAAAACACAGGATATGCAATCCAGCGCCATTCAGCGACTGTCTTCCGGTTTACGCATCAACAGCGCCAAAGATGACGCCGCCGGTTTGGCGATATCCACTCGTTTTGAAACACAAGTACGAGGTTTAAATCAAGCGGTTCGAAACGCCAACGATGGCATTTCATTAGCACAGACCGCAGAAGGCTCAATGCAAGAAATGAGCAACATCCTGCAGCGGATGCGTGAATTGGCGGTGCAATCGGCGAACGGCACCAACTCTGCGGATGACCGCGCCTCCATTCAGTCTGAGGTCGATCAACTCTATGATGAATTAGATCGTATCGCTGATAGCACGGAATTCAACGGTGTCAAACTGCTCGACGGTTCCACGACATCAAGTCGTTTTCAAATTGGCGCCAACGCCAACCAAAGCATCAGTTTCAGCGTGAACTCCGTTACCACCACAGATCTCAATTTAAATGGCTTCAGTGCATTGGGTGAACTCAATGGTGGGCGTATTAATACTGACATATTTACTACAGCTGGCGCTGCGATTGCCAACAGTGCGGTTACAGTCAACGGCGTCGCTCTGGGATCATTATCTGCACTTTCCGCAGGCGGTTCACGCACTATTTCCTCCGTAGAAGATTTTTTCAACAACTACACAGGAAGCACCGGTGTGACCGCAACCGCCTACAACGTAGTAGAAGGCGGCGCCGGAACATCAGGCGTCACGTCCGGCGGCTTGCAAATCAATAGCGATACGGTTGCGATTTCCGGTAGTATCACCGAATTAGTCGATAACATTAATCGTGATGTTGCAGGTGTCACTGCCGCACTGAACTCAGACGGTGGCATCATACTTTCAAACGATACCGGTGAAGCCATTATCGTCGGTGGCACCAGTTCAGACGTGCAAGCAGCAGGTCTAACAGCGGGTACTTTCTATGGTTATTTGAGCTTGGAATCCACAGATGGCGAACCCATCGAAATCGGCTATGACGAAGACAACTCAGGCAGCGTCAGCGTTATCCAACGCTTAGGGTTTAACGAAACAGTTGGTTCCGATGTCGCCACTGGCGGCGTAGTAGACGGTACTTATATTTCTAGCTCCGATGGCATCACTATTAATGGCGTCGCTATAGGTGAAGTACGAAACGGCACCTCTGGAGCTGTTACTGCCGCAGATATTGCTTCTTCCATAAACTCGGTCACGGGAGACAGTGGTGTTACTGCCGATGCCAGTACTACAATCACTTATGAAGTCGTCATCTCAGCCTTCCAAGCCGATACACTAGCCACTATCAACGGTGTAAACATTGCTAACACCTCTGCCACCACGCTCGATGATGTCATCAGCACAATAAATGGAGCTAATATACCAGGTGTTACCGCTACCACGGATGCCGATGGCCAACTGGTCTTGAACTCCGACCAAGGTCTGGACATCGTTATCAATGCGACAGGCGCAGCCTTCTTAACCGATACAGGTGGAGCGACCTCTACTACCGAAACCACACGCGGCACCATCGAACTCACCGGCGAAAACGGTGTGGACGTGATTATTTCATCCACTGCCACCACCCAAACAGCACAAGCCACTGCACTGGCCAAGCTGGGCTTTACCGAGCAAGGTGGTAACTCCACTGCCGTTGGCTTAAAACTCGACGTCACCTCGGTCAGCAATGCCAACAACGCAATTGAACGTATCGATGACGCCTTGCAAACCCTCTCCAGCTCACGAGCGGATCTAGGTGCTTTGCAAAACCGCCTTTCATCGACCATCTCGAACTTGGAAAACGTGTCCCAAAACTTACAAGCGGCGAACTCACGTATCCGAGACGCGGACTTTGCCTCTGAAACGGCTAACCTGACCAAGTCACAGATCTTGCAACAAGCGGGTATCTCGATGCTTGCGCAGGCGAACGCCAGTCAGCAAAGCGTTCTTTCCCTCCTCGGGTAAACGTGAAAGCAATCCTTTGAACGTGACAATATAAACCAACCCGTCCCCCGTAGCGTTTTCATCAGCTCGGGGGACACTGTCATTAAACGCTACACTGTTATTAACGTTATCTTCTAATCGAGTCGGTGCTGAACCGCATCGCCAGTCAAGTCATAGAGGACTACAGTAAAAAGTAACCGCAACAAACTGCAAGAAGACACATCATGGCAACGGTACAATCACTTGGTCTTGGTTCTGGCCTGGACATCGACGGTATCATTACGGCATTAGTGGATGCCGAAAAAGTGCCACGCACCACGCAACTCGATACCCGGGAAGCGGAACTCACCGCTAAAATCTCTGCCCTCGGCACAGTCAAAAGTCGCCTGACGGACATCGATTCCGCGTTATCGTCATTAGGCAAATCCAGCACCTACAGCACGTATACCGCCACGTCCAGCGACACCTCGGTTTTCACGGCAAGCCCCACAACGCTGGCGCAAAGTGGAACCTACTCCATCGAAGTCATCAGTCGCGCCCAAGGCCATACGCTGGCTTCTCAAGCATATGCCAGCGTCAACGATACCATTGGTACGGGCACCTTAACGCTTGATTTTGGCACCACCGATTACACCGAAGGCACAGACACCTACAACAGTTTCACCGCCAACAGCAGCCTCTCCCAACAAGTCATTACCATCGATTCGTCCAACAACACGCTGTCATCCATGCGGGATTACCTCAACGCTGGCGATTACAACGTAAGCGCGTCGATTGTGAATGACGGTTCTGGATACCGCCTGTTGCTCACCTCAGACAGCGGTGAAAAAAACAGTATGCGCATCACGGTTGTCGACGACGATGGCGACAACCTCGACACAGTGGGCCTATCGACATTTGCATTCAACAGCAGCGCCACCAGCGCCGAGCAAACCTTAGCGGGCGCCGATACGTCCCTTACCGTAAACGGCCTGAGCATCACCAGCACCGACACCACGTTATCAGAAGCGATTCCAGGCATCACCTTGAACATCAGTGGTGCGGACGCGGGCAGCACCAAAACCTTAACCATTACGCAAGACACCAGCCAAATCAAAACGCAAATTGAATCGTTGGTGGAAGCGTATAACGCGTTCAACACGTCCGCACAAGAATTCTCAGCAT
>JARRRL010000182.1:0-7730 GCA_037380725.1 Gammaproteobacteria bacterium
CACCGCCACCTGGGCCAGCCACTCATAGGCATCACCGGGGACCAGCGGGCGGTACTCGTCCATGATGCGGCTGTGGATCCGGCGGGTCCGCCTCCAACGACCAGAATATCACAGGATGTGTCGGTTGCCATGGGGCATCTATTAATACGAATCTTCCTGGTCTGCAATATGGGAGGAAATGACACATGTTCACTTTGAACGATATTTGCAATATCGCCGTCCAGATCGAGCGTAATGGCGAGCGCGCCTTTCGCGCGCGCGTATTCCGTAATGCCCATGGATTCCAGGTGTGCTTGATACGTTTCATTGGTATTGCCCACGGCTTTGTTGTACGCGTCCTGCCAACCATAAATAAAATGATTCACGCCCAGCGCACGGGCGTACGTGGTTTCTTGTGAATTGTTGCCGCCCAGAAAAATAAATGGACCACCTTGGGACGTGTAAGAGTGTAAATCGAGTACGCAGTCGGCTTCTGCTAACAATGGGCACAAGATGGGCGTGAGGTGATCCTCATAATACGTACACGTTGCTTTGGGGTAGAGTTGGCGGTTTAGATTACGTTCGCAAAAGCGTTGATGGGTGGCGTACGCTTTGGGATTGGCGATGGGTACCGTAATCAGTGTTCCGGCTGTGAGGTGAACGCGTGCGTTGTCGAGTAACGCATTAAGGTGCTTGATGGCGTGTGCGCCGCAGGTCTCGTTCCCGTGGACGGCGCCCAATAGTAGCAAGGTGGGGCCGGGTTGAAGGGTGTGATAACGGATTACCTGGATGGTCATGTTGAGTTCCTTGCTTGTACGGTGTTACGCGGTCGTGTGGTGTCGTGGGAGGTGTTAACGAGAACGCCGTCGTTGTTGCTTTTTTGTGTTCGAATTTTTATTCGGAACGTTGAAAATTTCAGTCACGTAACCCGTTGCGGTGACGGGGCTGCTTGTGTCCCATTCGTACAAGTCTGTTTTGTACAAAGCGTTTAACCGATCGACCAATTCTAAAAAGGGGCTGCGGCCGGGATCGGCCAGCACAACGCGCTGAACCCCTGCGTCAAAAGCACGTTGCACGACATCGTATAAGATATCTCTGAGTTCGTCCCAGAAGCAAATGTCAGAGCCAATGATCTCGTCAACGCCTTCGAGGTCGGTGGCAGTGATTTTTTCAAAGCGTGCGAGCCTGGTGTTGTTGGGCGCAGTAGATACCGGATAGACCCCAGCCACAACCGAGGTCCATAACGTGCGTATTTTTACGTGGCGGATCGACTTCCAAAAAATCAACCAACAATGTGGCGGCTTTCCAGATTTTGTTGCCGTGAATTTCGGGTTCGGGGTGCGAGGCTTTAATGTCGCGAATGATGTCGTGCCGATTGTTGAAGGCACGGATGCCAAAGAAATTCTTTGTGCCCGCGAGCGTTTTATTTTTAGCAGTGCGTGTTGCGGATCGTTTTGTCGAGATGTTGCTCATGGCGTACTCCTTTTGTATCCGGTTGTATCTGGTCTGTGCTGAGATAAACAGCTCGATAATTGAGCGATGTGCTACAGCGAGCAAGTGTACTATGCGCGTGCGAATTGTTGAACGCGCTGTGATAGAATCGGCGTATGATTCATCCTGTGTGTGATTCGGTGCGAGTGATGCGTTGTGATGCATTTTGAAAATTTTTGTACATCCTGTCGATCGATCGGTGTTCGTTTGTGTTGTGCTGTCGTGTTTTGTCGTTTGTACCTTTGTCGTCTTGACCAGCAGAGTGGCTGGCGAGCGTGTGCATCGATATTGTGGCTGTCAATGGCGCTGCTTTCTGTGGTGCTGGCCGTGGTGCTGTCTTCAATGGATATCGCTTTTGCTGATGAACCGCGTGATGCCATTACTGCTCGCATTATAGGCGGCAGTACCGTTGCGACTGAATACCCGTGGATGGCGTCATTGCAGCGTCGAAAAGACGAAGGTTACGGTCACATTTGTGGTGCGGTTTTGGTGGGTCCACGTGCGGTAGTGACGGCGGCACACTGTGTCGATGATGTGGGTGCTTCGGACTTGCGCTTGGTGATTGGGGTTCGTGATTGGACTTCCAGTAACCCTGAAAATCGATACCAGGTCATAAATCGTGTTGTGCATCCTGAGTTTAATGCCGTGACCTTGGTGAATGATGTCGCTGTGTTGATGACGGATCGCGTTGTAACGGGATTGACTCCCATTGTCTTGCCTGAACCGCATGGGATGGGCGAAACGGTTGACCAAGCGATGACTTTGGATGACGTGGGAGGTGAGGTGCTTTTGCCAGGTATATACGACACAACGTTTTTACCTGAACCGGATATCTCCTACCGCATTTTGGGTTGGGGTTTAACCGACCCCGTTATAAACGACATTCCCTTCGAACTGCAAGAAGCGACGTTACAGGTTTTTGATCGTGCGTATTGCCAAGAAGCAGTCAGTTTTATGCCAAGTACGTCGTTTTGCGCGGGCTTGCGAGATGGCACGGTGGACCGTTGTTTGGGGGACAGTGGTGGGCCTTTAATTCGGATTCGCCCACTGGATCCAAACGACGAGACAGACGTTTTGTCTCAGCGCATCACCTTGATGGGATTAGTGAGTTTTGGCTCGGTGTCGCACTGCGCCACACCCAATCACCCAGGCTATTACACGGATGTGTCGCAATTTTTACCTTTTATTCATGGCGTGGCGAGTGATCGTGATCTGTGGATACCCATGGGCTGGTGGGGAGTGGGTGTACCGTTTGAGTCGCGCGTAACCCTGAGTAATGGCAGTCTCAATGGTTATCAATTTGATCAGTTCACGGGCGAATACCCCGATGGCGTGGTGCTCAATAGCGAAACCTGTGATCAGACTATTTTGGATGCGGGGGACGCCTGTGAGTTTGTGTATCGGTACACGCCGACAACGGTTGGACGAATCGTACAGAAGACGGCCATTACACATTTAGCGCGTGATCCAGAAACGAACGACATTGTGACGCAAGAAAAGCAATTGATCGCAATCGGGACGGGACTGGCGGCGACGGATGTACATGAAGCGTTTGCCTTGCCGGGTACGTCGTGGTTCACGGGCGGTGATGCGTCGTGGTCGCCGGCTTTTGATGCTTACGCGGCGGGTGTTGCTGCCATGCGCAGTGGCGAGATAACGGATAACGCGACCAGCGTGTTGCAGGGCTTTTTACCAGGACCGAACCAGATTGATGCTTACGTGCTGGTTGAGACAGAAACGGGTTTTGATGAATTGACGATTACGATGAACGGTGAAGTTCTGGAATCGTTTTCGGGTTTATTGTCGGATTGGTTGACGGTGCCGTTGACGGTGCCACCTGAAGGCGCTGTGGTGCAATTTTCTTACACCAAAGATTCCAGCAATAGTTATTGGCGTGATGCGGTGTGGGTTGATTTTCAGTCGCCTTTACCTTTAGCGAGTGAGCCCAGAGATGTTGGCGAGGGCGATAACGTTGAACGGTTGGTGTTTGTCACGGGAGAGGGCAGTTTAGGCGAAACGGCTCGTTTACAAACAGCGGAAGGGGGGGCTTCGGGTGGTGGACTCGGTGTTCCGAGTATCCTTTTGCTGGTGCTTGCTTTACCACTGTTGGCGTGCGCAACCCATAACAATCAGAAAAACAATCAGAACAATAATAAAAATGAGGAAAATGCGATTACTCGACCACTTAATCAAGAGCTCGGTCAAGTCCCCACTGAACTTCCCACTGAACAAGGCAAAGCACAGACGGGTTTAGTAGAAGAACCCTTGTACGGTAAGTCCTATCGTGATGGTGCGTTGACGATACAAGTCCGTACTTTTGGGTGTACGACAGCCAAGCACTTTCTCGTGATGCCCAGCGTGGATCGACCCGGTTGGTTGACGGTTTGGCGGACGCGGCCTGATTATTGTCGTCGCGCCCCCATGATTACTTCCGTTACGCTGACTGTGCCCGAGAGGCTGCGTGCTGAGCTACGCGCGCAAGGTTTTGAAGCGTCGTTAAGACTCACCAACGTGGAGGTACCGACTGCTGGATTACCGGTGATACCTCCAGTGGTTAATCCATAACGTATTTATTGTGCTCCTCCTTTGGGCCATAACCACGCTGCGCCGCGCACGCCGCTGGAATCTCCGTGCATGTTTTTCTTTAGCGAGGTGGCGACTGGTACGTCTGAGAACGTCCATTGGTCCCACAGTTTTGGTACGTTGTCATACAGTCTGTCAATATTAGATAGACCGCCGCCCAAGACAATGACGTCCGGGTCAAGAATATTGATGATTTGCGATAGGGCGCGGGCCATTCGATTTTCGAGATCTTGGAGTGCTTGTTCTGCAATGGCGTCGCCTTGCTCGGACAGTGAAAGTATTTCGGGACCACTGAGTCGCTGACCCGATAAACGCTCGTACGCCTTTTCAAATCCAGTACCGGAGATCCAGGTCTCGACGCAACCTTTTTGACCGCAGTAGCAGTCCGGTCCAGGTGTTTCATCGGCGCGCGTGTCGTTCAAGCGATTATGACCCCATTCTCCCGCTAGACCATTCAAGCCTTCCAGCGGTGAACCATTGACGATGATGCCCGCACCGCAACCGGTGCCCACAATCACGCCAAAAACCACAGCCGCACCAGCTCCCGCGCCGTCACTGGCTTCGGAAAGGGCAAAACAGTTGGCGTCGTTACTGATGCGGACGGGGCGCTGCAGCGCGGTGCTGATGTCGTTCGCCAGGGGATGTCCATTCAGCATGGTTAAGTTGGCGTTTTTGACGACTTGTCTTTTGGTGTCAACCGTACCGGGAATGCCAATACCAATGGTACAGGGGGCCTTAACGTGCGCCTCGGTTTCACGGATGAGATCAATAAGACGGGTAAGCAGCGCATCATAACTGTCTCGTTCTGTGGGGATACGCTTGCGGTATATTTCAGCCCCGTGTTGGTCAATGACCAAAATTTCGGTTTTTGTGCCACCCAGATCGATGCCAATTCGCATTTTTATTGCTTCCTCTTTGCTCGTTTTTGCTTGTTCCGCTTTGCGCTGTTCTGCGGTATGGGAGTGAGTGAATGGTGAGAATCGCCATCATGACATGACGGCAAGATAATACAAGCGGGACAAGGCATTCAAGTGACCAGGCGTGCTAGGAAGGATTTACATCAAATAGCTTACGGAGGATGGTTTACGGTGCTTTGTAGTCCAACAGAACGTCGCCCGTGGCGCTGTCGCGGATGGTGATGCTGGCATCCAGCATCATGTATGGTGTTTCTTGGTGCAATGCGGCCAGTGTTTTGTTGCCACGGTGGAAGACGTACAGTGCCATATCGGATGCACAAGCGCCTCGGCAGGAAGATGGGTTTTCCGGTGGCATGTATCGGTTGATGTAGAAAGACAGTGCTTTAAGGTCACCGCAATCGACTTTTTGACAAACTCCGGCGCCGAGATCAGCGGCCCACAGGCCGTTATTGGCTCCCAAACTGTGGCAGTCTGCGCACAAATTTGCAAAATTGCTTTGAGAGAGGCGGGCGCGTTCGGCCAGTCTCTCCGGTCGTGAGAGTGGTTTTCCCATTACGTTTTCGTACGGCGCCGGTGGGTTTGCTCGTCGCTCGTGGAGGCGATCAAACAACGCGGAAAGCGTTTCACGAGCAGGATTACGAGGTCGAATTGGTTCAGGTGGCGCGGTCGATGCCGTGAGTGACGGCTCGTTACGCTGGTCCTCGATGGCGCGATCATTACGTGGGGTATTCGGAACGTCTGAAGGCGAGATGGTGGATGCCTGAGAGGTACTGAGTTGTGATGGTGCCTCAGCAGTAATATCAGCACTAATATCAGCAGTAATAAAAGGGGTTGATGAAGGCAAGTTGGGAGCAGGAGTCGCTGCTGCTGGGTTTGGTCGAGGTGGTGACGCTGGCTGCTTCAACACGATGAAACAGGTAATGAAAGCGCCCAATAGAACAAGACCCAAACAGACTACTAAAAGCGGGTGCTTCAGTAAGCGTGTCTGGGTGCTGATGTTTGAAAAGTAAGAAACGATGTTGGATTTCACGATTTAATGAATAAGGCCTCGTCGCCGTCGCGCCGGATACGATAATGAGCAACCAAAGCGCGCGTTACTTTTTTTGCGTCTCTCTGCGTCATTCGTCTTTCTGCGTCATTCGTCACTCTGCGTCAAAGTCGTCTTCATCAACATCAGTCTTCGGTATCAACAGGATTTTCCGTGCTGATATTTTCTGTGCTAATAAATAACGAAGTTACTGAGCGCGTAGATGTCACTGCAGTCGACCGTGTTGCAAGTGTCGGGTGTCAGCCAGGCTGCGACTCCCGTGCCGTCTCGGCTGTGACAGCTGCTGCAATGGGTATCAAAAGCCGGTCCAGCGTTGACGCTTGCGGTGAGTGCTCGTGCATTAAAGTTCATGATCAGTGCCGCTGTGGCTTCCGCGCAATCAGCTGGGCACGGCGCTGCAGTAGACGGCATGGCGGTTCCAATGTAGGTCTTGAGAGTGGCCACATCCTGACACGAACCCGAACCGGCTACGGTACAAAGACCAGGGCCAAGCGGTGTGGGATCCACGACGCCACCTTCTCCGTTTGAACCATGACAAACGGCACACATCTGATCAAAAAAAGCCCTTCCTGTTGCAAGCAATGCCGCTGGATCGGGTGCTGCCGCTGGCGGTGGTGTGGGCACTTGATTGAGCGGTGGATTAGGGGCTGGTGCACCACCGCCAACACCTCCGCCCAGTCCACCGGAGCCAGTGTTGGGCGCAGGGAGTGTACCAATGAGACCCGTTAAGGTATTGATCACTTCCGGCGATAATGCATCACAACTGGCAAAGAGCGGTAAAGCGAGTGCAAAAAAAGCCAGCCGTATTCCGGTTTTTATAGTATCTTGGAGCGGTAATGCGCGGCAGAGAGCGGTCTCCCGTTGAGTCTTTCTGAACGCCATTGGCTTTATCCCACATTTTTTGTCTATTTATAGCGATTTGGCAGACGACGGGAAGCTAGGATACGGGTTCACGTCGGCTGATGAGCTAGAAGAAGTCGACTTTGCCTCAAAATGTATCAATATGTAATGGCACGAAAGTTATGTAATAATTTGCGAATAAATTAAATAGAGTGATTAAAGGGGTTTAGGCTTGTGGGGTTTTGCGTACTCGCTTAAAAATACTGGGCCGTTGCACGTTGTGTACGGGAGGGGAGGGCGGTGTACCGCGCGAGTGGGTGGCACTGTGGTTCTGTAGCTGCGTGCTCAAATCAGCTAAGGTTTGTGTACTGAGGTCCTTGAGCGTTAAGGTCTGTATGCCTTTCGCATGCAGTGCGTGTAAAAAGGCCAAGGCCAGCAGTGAGTGACCGCCCAGTTCGAAAAAATTATCATCAATGCCCACTTCCCGGATCTGCAATACCTCCTCCCATATCGCGCAGAGTGTTTTTTCCACCTCCGTGCGCGGCGCCACGGCATTTGAATGTTTAAGCTGATGTTTCCTCTGGGGTACGGGCAATGCCGTTTTATCTACCTTGCCGTTGGCCGTCTGCGGCAAGCGATTCAAAATCACAAATCTGCCCGGTACCATATAGGTCGGTAATTGCGTTTCACAGTGAGTGCGGATCTCGCCCACCAGATGTTCTTTAACCAGATTCGATAACGGATTGTTGGTGTAGGCAATGGCGCTATTGACCGGAGAGAGGCTATGGTGGGTGCGAAAAAAGCGGCTGGCGGGAAGTTTCGCCGCCGATGTATTGCAACGGCGAAACAATACGGCGTAACAGCCCCTGTCA
>JARRRL010000183.1:0-5116 GCA_037380725.1 Gammaproteobacteria bacterium
ACGGCCATCATGATCAAACCGGGTACGATAAATTGGACGTAATCCACAACACGCATTTGACCCAAGCGGGTACCAATTAAATTACCGAAAATCACAAAATACAACATCATGGTGATCACAGGCGGGAGCAATGTTTGCATCCAGATACGCGTAAAGCGTCGTACTTCGCGCACAACTATGGTACACAAGGCCACCCATTCGCGCCGATACACCCGGTTCTCGCGATCCCAATCCTTATACGGATCATGGTGCAGGTTGACCTCCGCATCCGGGTTTGGGGATATCAAATCACTCACGCTCGCCCCCTCATACTGGTTTTACGTACGAACAGTTCTTCAAGACGGTTTGTTTTGTTTTTCATGCTCACCACCCTCACCCCTCGCGCGCTGAGCCAAGCAAACAGGTCGTTCAAACTTTTTCCGCGCGGCAGACTGGCCTCAAGCGTCGTGTCATCAATCCGAATGAGCGGTGCGGGCGCATCGCTGGCCAGCACCACACTCGGCAGCGTCTCAAGCGGATACTCTAAATCCAGTACAAAAACTTCGGAATCAAGCTGTGACAAGAGTGATTTCACAGAACCTTGTTCAACGATACAACCTTGATCAATAATACCAACATTGCGACACAACAACTCCGCTTCTTCCAAATAGTGCGTCGTGAGGATTATCGTTGTGCCCGCCTGGTTCAATTGCGTCAAATACTCCCACATCGAACGTCGTAATTCGATATCAACACCCGCCGTTGGCTCATCCAAAATCAGCAAGGGCGGTGCGTGCACCAAAGCGCGCGCAATCATTAAACGCCGTTTCATACCACCGGACAGCGAGCGGGAAGGCAGATATCGTTTATCCCACAAACCCAAAGCCCGCAAGTAATGATCCGCGCGTTCTCCCGCAATACGCGCCGGCAAGCCATAGTAACCCGCCTGCGTGATGAGCACATCTCGCGTCATCTCAAACTGATTGAAGTTAAACTCCTGAGGCACCACACCCAGTTTACGTTTCGCGCTTGGGAAGTCTTCATCAATATCAATGCCAAAGATACGAACCACGCCAGCCGTCTTATCCACCAACGAACTCAGCACACCAATGGTCGTGGATTTTCCAGCGCCGTTGGGTCCCAGCAAGGCGTAAAAATCACCCTCCTCCACACGCAAGGAGACCCCCGACAAGGCCTGTACACCGCCCGGATAGTCCTTCCTTAATCCTTCGATTTCAACCGCTGAGCTCATCGTACTCACCACCCTGTATTTATTATCCCTGTATTATTATTGGTTTTCAGACGCCCGCTGCGCCAGTCGGCTGAATGGAAATATCCTGCAACAGTGCTTTCACAAACGGGACCGTCACACGGCGCTTTTGCTCAATCGAATGTTGATCAATCGCGTTCAACACGGTCATCAAACTCAACCAATCACGCCCCACTCGCGTCAAGCAATACTGCCCGACTTCGGGTGTAATGAGAATACCGCGAGCCGCTGCTCGATGAATCAGCGCGACCAGTTTTTCATCGTCTCGTAAGTCATGAATCTGATATATTTCCGCTGATTTTATTCGAGACACCAAATCGGGCATACCCAAGGTAAACGCCAAGGGCGCCTGCGCACTGCTGATGATGAGCGTCGAACCCATTTGTCGGATTTGATTAAAACAGTGGAAAACCGCCTCCTCCCATACCCGTATCCCAGCAATACAATGAATATCGTCTAAGGTCACCACATCACAGGTCGCCACGTCCTCCAAAACGGAGGGTCCATTCTGCGATAACGTTTTGAGTGGCAAATACGCGGCTCGCCCACCCCGTTTATCCGCCTCATTGCAACACGCTTGTAACAAATGACTTTTACCTGTCGGCGCGCTGGACCACAACAAAAACAACTCACCCTCGCCTTCTGACACCGCTCGGCGGAGGGCTTGGGCCATTTGGGTGTTGTCGGGTCCAGGGTGATAATGTTCGAAATCCGTCTCCAAACCAAACGAAAAAGGAAGGGAAAGCTGTTGAGCCATCACGAGGTTCACTTCTTGCTTCTTAATATTTCAATTTTCTTCAAGACTGCGCTAAAACGCGACGACGTCACGCTGTCACATTCAGACCGAATTTGGGATGACGAAAACAAAACGCCACACACTCATTACTCAGAAGCGGCGGGAGGCAGCGCGTACCACGCGGAGTTCAAATAATACCGGTAGGCACGATGCAATACTACCAAAAATACTGCCGCAACGGGTAAAGCCAGCAACATACCCACAAAACCAAACAACTGCGCCCCCGCCAAGACGGCAAAAATCACCGCGACAGGGTGTAATCCGATTTTATCGCCAACCAGCAATGGTGTCAGGATCACGCCCTCTAAGGCCTGTCCCATCACAAAGACCCCCAACACCAAGGCCGGATGAACCCAATCGTGAAACTGTAAAAACGCAACGATCAGCGCCGCAACCAGTCCCACGGCAAAGCCCAAGTACGGCACAATACTGGCTAAACCGGCCATCAATCCAATCAGCAGGGCAAAATCCACCCCCACCACAGCCAAGCCCACACTATACACAATGCCCAACGCCAACATCACCATAAGTTGTCCGCGTACAAACGACGCCATCACCTCGTCGCAGGCTTGCACCAAGGAGACCGTCTGCGATTCAATTGATCTCGGCAGGGTACGCTGTAATCGAGCCATGATCACGCGCCAGTCTTTCAACAAATAAAAACTCACCACAGGAATCAGGGTCATATTTGCCAAAAAACCCAGAAATGCCAATCCCGATGTGGTTGCCTGTTTCGCAAACCCACTGGCCACACCACTGACGCCTTGCCAACTGTTCAATACGGTTTCCCGTACCTGGTCCACTTCCACCTCGCTGCCTTCCAAACCCATCCACGACAAGATCAGGGGTAAAGCCGTGTTTTGAATCCAATCCAAACACAGCGGTAAGCGTTGCCACACCACTTGTAACTGTTGCGCCAGTAACGGAATAACAATCACGAGCGTCATAGCAAAAAACAGCACAAAAGCGGCAAAAACCACAACAACCGCTGCTACGCGACTGAAGCCGCGCGACACCAGACGATCCACCATCGGATTTCCCAAATAGGCTAGCGCGGCTCCGGCCAAAAAGGGAGTCAAGATAGGTTGCAAAACGTACAACAGCCACCCCAGTATGCCCACTGCCCCCAGACCAAGCACAAGCCACCTATTTGTAGTCGTAGCAGGGGAATGGCCCACAGATTTGAGTTTCCGAATTATCACCTCTAAGACCTCCCTACCAGCACATCATCATCTGCCCTGAGGCCCCACCCAATAGTACTCCAGCACACGGGGCAAGCGCTCCAGCGATGCCGTATCATCGCCGATTCGTGTTGGTGACTCACGGTCTAATTCACTCTGTAATTCACCTTGCGCTTCACTTTGCCACTCACTGTGCGGTTCACGGTATTCTGGTTCAACAGACCAGTGTTCTGGTTCAACAGACCAGGCGGTCTCCACACCTTCAGCACCCCTCGCCTCTCGGGGTATTAAGCGGTTATCCAAAGCGATGGATTTTTTAAATTGTTCGACACTGCCATCTAAGTCAATCGAATACAGCAGATGATCCCCCTCCACACGCTGCAATTGAACTTTTTTCACCACATTCAAGCGCTGCAAATACTGCTGAACACCTTGATAAGTGACAAAATCTTTTACATCCACAACGCGCACACTCACGCGTCCGATCGAGTCCACATCTCGAACCACCGAATACAAGGCTGACAGTTGCTCCGCAACACGATTTATGGCTCGCTCAGACAAGTTCGCCACAGTAACAGCTTGATCATCAAACCGATACGATTCGCCGTTCACTTCAAGTCGCCATTCACCCCGCCATTGATCTGGACTGACTTGCCGCACACGCCCCAACACCACGACGTCCGGATTGTAACGCCGCGAAGCCAACATCATGGTATCCGTAATAAACCCAAAAACACCGACCTCCGCTCCCTGATTCACGTCTTCCTGATCCAGAATCGGTAAGGTCATCGGCAGTCCCCGTGCGGATGCGGCGTGCCGCAACGCACTCACCGCCGCACCACGCACACCGCGTGTCGCATCATCTCGATCCGTCACCGCATAACCCGCGTCTGAATGATCTACACCACCTTGAGCACCCAGCACAAATCGTTGACCCCCAGCGGTTTCCACACCCAACCAAACCAACACCACGGGTCTGGTATTGCCCCACACCGGTTGACCTTGTGCACGCAGTACATTGACCAAGATATTTTCATCAAAGCGCAAGCGCAACCACAACCCTGCCGTAGACAATGCCCGCTGCTCACGTTCCCACTTTTCTGCCTCCGAAGGCGACTCATGCGCATAGGAAACCACGTACTCAGATGCTTGTTGCAATATCGTCTTTGCCGTTCCCGTCTCCAGCACCTTATCCGTACCACTGATGCGCACCAGTACCGTCGACAACGCAGAGGACATTGCTTCATCACGCGCTGCCGCCGAGCTGTTGGGTACCCACACGCGCGTTAAGCCTAATGCTTCCACCTGTTCTGCCGCCATCGCCAGGTCCATACGCACACAGCACATGACCACGTATACCACTGCACACGCTATCACGGCGAACACCCACTGCACGCTCACAACACTCCATTTCAAACCATCATCCTCGCACACGCTGTTTCGGCAAACCCGGTGTCGATCGCCATCAGACGACCAATACAAACCATCAATACAAACCATCAATACAGACTATCAACAAGCTACAAGCTACCAATCAAACAATCTACCAACAAAAAAGTATTGACGCTCCGATCATTCGCCATCGATGAGACACTCGCTGATAAAGCTTTGCGCCACGAATCCAGACAGCTATAATTCATCTCCTGTTTTTGGCGGCATCAGACGGCTCAACGTTCACAATCCATTCCACTGATTCCCAAATAGACGAATAAACAAAAGTGCAAAAAATAAGCTGTATGAATCATTAGCGCCACAAAGACCGCAACAGCCTAGCAGATTTGCCCCAAACACCGAAGCACAGGCATCGCCTTTTTCAAGCCCAATTACGCACACGTCATTCAGAATCCACATTTAAAACAATGCACATATTAACCAATATGCACATATACA
>JARRRL010000184.1:0-9341 GCA_037380725.1 Gammaproteobacteria bacterium
GTATCAATTATTGTCTTATGTTAAGTATTGTCAGTTTATAATACTAACTTTTATTACACAATCACATCCCTACCCGCTTGAGAACTACTTGCCACGACACGCCCCGTAGTAATATCCCAGGCTTGAGGCAAATTCATGGCCGCGTAGTGCCACTGATAACTATAAAATGTATCATCGGGAACGATAGAGGCCTGCCGAATATAATTCGGCTCAGCATACTCAACATCAGGTGATTGTCGTAACCGTTTAATTTTTATCAGTGTTTGCAATTTTGAATTCTCTTCAAGCCCCCCGCTTTGCGCAGACCGCGTGAACGGTTTATTTGAGCGTAACGGAGCGGAATCGTCAAACTTTACGAGGGCAGCACGCGCGGTAATCGAAGGATGAGACAGTGTCGAACTTAACAAAATTGCATCGCTTTGACTTGGTATCGAGCGAGCACGCAATGCGGACATTTTCACCGACATTTTAACAATGGCTTCCCCTGGTACAAACGTTACTGATCTTTCAGAATCACTCACAGCACTTCGATTCACAGCGGACGTGAATTGAAGGACATATTTCGAAGCCCCCGAGAAAATATAAGGTGCCACATAATAAACACCATCATCGGGCACGGTGATGACTTCATATTCCGTTTCCGACTCCGAAACCAACAACAGCTCCCGCTCTTCATTGAACAGAGCGAGATCCACATCTCCAGAAAAGCGTGCCGATTGATCAGCAAAGCTCGAGTAATCAACAATCTGTAATAATATCTGCTGCCCTTTTTGCAACGCAACGCGATAAACATCCACTTCATCGTTAGCCTGTTCAAAGACATCATTGCCAAAATCGGTGGCTGTCTCAGTTAAAAAGCCATGCACAGAAGAGAAATTATTAATATTCTGAGCCGTTTCAAAACTGGAATTGTCAGAATAATATCCTTACAGGATCATATTTTACCATTCAAAATGGGCCGAGCGTGAACCAGCAGCACACGCGCATCGTGAGCAATTTTTTATTTTATTGCTTTCACATTAGAAAATCTATTGAATAATTACGGCGCCTTGGCTTTATGACTTATTACCATTCTTACAGAACGGCTTTATTGAGTCGCCTTTCTATGAGCACGTTTTATTTTTTCGAACGGCATTCTAAAATGCGTATCCCTTGAAGGGATAGATATTTTTCCGAAAATTCTGTCTATTTGATAAAATACACAGCTAGCTATTTACAAGCGATCAACTATTGGTCTATTTTTTTAAACGCGCTTATTATTCGCTCCCAAAATGCAGCACCCAATTATAGTGACATACGACTGATCACTAATTAGACGTGCTGCACCCTTTTCGGTTCATATGCTTTTATTGATTACTAAAAGTGAATATAATTGGCACGCGTTGGCACGCCATGTGTTTAAGCACTCAGCGAGCCAAGTACACGCGCTTGTAGCGCATTTAAGAACAAACACAATTAAAAAGTAGAACACAATTAAAAAAGGACTGTACCTATGCCACAGGCTCTCACCGGCAACCGTTATTACTCCGACTCTTCACCATCACAGAGCAAACAACACTCTTCGAGCGCCAACACCAATGAGTACTCCAAAAATGGTTTCTCTTTGGGTCGAGCCCTTAAAGCAGGAGCTATCGGTGTACTCGCTTTGTCAGGTGGTGCCGCATCGCGCGTGGCACCACCACGCGTGGAATACCGTGGCGGCACCGCAAACAACAAGCCCTCTTTGAACAAGCCTTCATGGAAAGGGGGGCGTCATTTACTACAAGATATTGGCGACTTTAATCAACTCAACACCTGGGCGAAAAACAACAACGTCACCGCAAACGCGTTGCGCCGCGCAACCGGTCAAGATGATTTGAGCAAAGCCAGTGCGTCGACGCTCGACGCCTGCACGGCAGAAAAAGCCACCATCACAGCGGACAGCAGCGAAGGCGCATTTTACGCTTGTGGCGATGATTTTGAAGCCAGTGTAGGCTTTTTACCCAAAGACACGAACGGTAATTCTCTAAGCAAAGAACAGGGTATCGTACTCGCTCAACTTTCAGATCAACAAGTATCTTCTTACGACACACGCAAGGCATTTGATGGCAATCAATGCAAGCACGTTAGCTCAGTCGTAGGCAAGGATTGTTTTGCGAAAATTGCAGGCAGCGTTGCCGAAAGTTTCGTGCCACGAATAAGACCTTCCGCCTCACAGGCTGAGGTTGTAGACGAAATCAATCAATTTAAACCCCGAAAAACCACATTTCCTGGCGAAAAGGAGATGTGCTACTACAACACAGGGAACTTCAGCCTGTCAGGTCTACAACCCATGGACGCCCTTAGCGCCAAGGAGCAGCGTTCCAGCGCTTACGACGCCTGTGAAAACAGCAAAGGTGATGATCGTTTGTGGGCGGGAACTGCTTGGAATCACATTCGCCTTCTCACCACTCCGGCAGTGAGTGTTGCTTTAGGCCTTGCCGCAGTGGGAGGCTGGGCATTTCTGGGAATGGGGTTGGGGGGCTTGGGAAGCTGCTGCAAGAGTTAGGCTGCTGCAACATGAGAAATTAAAATAAAATTTATTTTTTCTTATCTAAGCACCTTGGCAAAGACCACTTTGAGTAAATCAGCGAGACACATTTATAAAATAGTATAAGTGTGTCTCGCTGGTATTGTATTATTATACCTTTACTGATTACACCTTTACTGTGGTGGTTTTGGTTCACGATAAGCACGAACCCAATCCGGTTGAAACACCGCCAATGCCGTCATAATGGTTCCGTTAATAAACCCTTCACCAAACATAAGCAGCGGCAGCAACGCCACTTGATCCCAGGCCGCCGCCAACAGCGCGTGCTGTTGAGACAAATTCAGCACGAGCAAGCCCATCAGCGAAGCCGCTAACACCGTGAAAGCGCCCCCCAAAAAACTGGCGCCCAATGTAAAAGCAAACAGCGGAGCCACCGAAATACAGCGCACAAGCCGAAGCACCAATACGGGAACCAACGCAGGCACTAATACCGTGCACAGTGCGTCCACACCGATTACTGTCCAATCGCCACCGATAATAAGCTGCCGGAAAAACAATGCCAACAACCCAGCGATTACCCCAAAACTCAAACCCAGCAACAAGATCACGCTGGCAATCAACAGCAGATGAAAGCTAAGCCCTCCCTCCTGATGCGTCGTAATCGACATCGACCAAATCAACACCAACACCAATACTGAACCGAAAAACAGATGTTGACGCTCACTGACACGCGCGATAAGTCGCCAGGGTGCACAATATAAGGCTGTGCCCAATGCCAACAACATCACGCTGATTGCAACTCCATTCAACCAGAGCGGCACCAGCGCAGGATTAAAATTCATAAACGGAACAACTCCTATCCTAAACATACTCGGGCTTGACTTGCTTACTGTGCGCAGTCACAAGCCAGGATACACAGTCCATTCCGTAAGTTTTCTGGCGACACTGATCCTTATTTAGCTTTCACCTAGCCTTCACCTACACAAGGACTGTTCCTCAGATTCTGCACTGAGGACAGCTCGATTATAACCATTCATGATCGCTTTGATCGCAGCGGTGGTAATGTTGCGGTCCCGCCCCACACCAAATATGGGGTGATTGTCATTAATTTGTACTTCCACATAACAGACAGCGTCTCCATCGGCCCCTTCTCCAATGGCATGCTCGTGATAATCCAATACCATCAAGTTCACACCCGCGAATTGGCTGATCGCTTGCACAGCAGCGTCGATAGGACCCGCGCCATGCCCCCTCATTTTAACCGTATGATCCTGGTAGCGGGCCTCAATCACCACATCCACTCGATGGGTATCACTTGTTTCTGTTATCACACTCGCCTCATAAGCAAGGGGCGAATTGACGGCAAAATAGGTCTCCTGGAAACAAGCCACAATCTCTGCGCCCGTTACTTCTTTACCGGTTTCCTCACTGACTTTTTGCACCACAGCACTGAATTCAATTTGCAAACGTCGAGGCGCGTGTAAGCCCGCTTCCTGTTGCAGCAAGAAACTGACGCCCCCCTTACCGGATTGCGAATTCACGCGCACCACCGCATCATAGCTACGATTTAAGTCCGCTGGATCAATCGGCAAGTAAGGGACTTCCCAGATCCCCCCTTTTTGCTGTACAGCAAACCCTTTTTTAATCGCATCCTGATGGGAACCGGAAAAAGCCGTAAACACCAACTCACCCGCATAAGGATGACGTGGATGCACCGGCAAGCGATTACACGCTTCTACCAATTGACGAACCCGATCGATGTGAGAAAAATCCAAACCAGGATGAATGCCTTGTGTATAAAGATTCAATGCCAGAGTCACCAAATCCACATTACCGGTACGCTCGCCGTTACCAAACAAGCACCCTTCCACTCGATCCGCACCCGCCATTAGCGCCAATTCCGCTGCGGCGATCGCGGTACCGCGATCGTTGTGAGGGTGTACACTGATGAGAATTGCATCGCGATTATTGAGATTTCGATGCATCCACTCGATCTGATCCGCATAGGTGTTCGGTGTGCACATCTCCACCGTTGCGGGCAGATTCATAATCATTTTATGCTGCGCTGTGGGCTGCCAAACTTCGCTCACGGCGTCACACACCGCTTTGGAAAACGCGAGCTCAGTACTGGAAAAAACCTCCGGCGAATACTGGTACACCCATTCCACTTCAGGCGCTTCAGCGGTTAAGGCTTTCACCCATTGCGTGCCTTGCACCGCAATTTTTTTGACGCCTGCTTGATCAGTTTTGTATACGATCTTACGAAAAGCTGGCGCAATGGGGTTGTACAGATGCAAAATAGCGCGTTTGGCACCACGCAAACTCTGTACCGTCCGCTCAATCAGCTCATAACGCGCCTGTACCAAGACTTCAATGGTCACATCATCGGGGATATGCCCCCCTTCAATCAACAAACGCGCAAAATGGAAATCGGTTTCCGATGCCGACGGAAAACCAATTTCAATTTCTTTAAAACCAATTGCAACCAACTCTTTAAAAAACCGTAACTTAGTGGATACGGACATGGGATCAATCAGCGCCTGATTGCCATCGCGCAAATCCGTACTCATCCAAATTGGCGGCTTCTCAATGACCGCGTTCGGCCACTGACGATCCGGCAAAGCAATACCGGTAAAACGTTGATACTTGCTGGCTGGATTGCTGAGCATAAGGGTCTCCTTGCGTCTTCAGCTGATTAGTTCAAGCGGGGGTATGAAGGCAATCATTGCTAAATATCTCAAATCAGTATACGAGTTTTGCATTGGCAGAATAATGCTATTATCGTCGTTAAAGCTAATTTATTGAAATAATATGCCATATATGTATATTTTTATAGAATAAAATATCTTTGATAAGCAGAAACCTGAAATGGGATCGCTTATGATCGTTTCTAGGCCAGGCACCATGAGGACGGAAGCACTTATATTTACATAGAAAATTTACAACAAACAAGAAAAAAGAGGGAGGTTTTAGTGTTTTATTTAGTATGGTTCCCGCTATTCATCAAAGAACCAAGTATCTTATTTTAATCGAGAGCCGCTCACCGTTTTTATTATCTTGTTGACTCTACATTTCCCGATAAAAGGCATCAAATCATAGTTATCGATGACCGAATGAAGGGGCTAAGGGGTTGTCCACCAATACAATCAGCATACTTAAACACTTGCTACCAAGCCAAAGCACGTTTAAGCTCTTGAGCCAATACGACGATCGCCACATTCAACAGCGCAAGCCGCCCATTCATCATGAATCAGCACGGACACGGATAAGGGAACCACTCCTCATGTCATACCTCGCTCTCAAACACGCCCACTCAGGACTCGCTTGGTTATCGGGCATTTTATGTTTCGCTGCGCACCGACCTGGCGTGATCGTAAAATACTGAAAATCCTTCCACACATACTGGATACCGCCCTGTTGGCTTTCGCCATTGCTTTGTGCGTTACCCTGGCGCAGTACCCCGGTCAGCAAGCATGGCTAACGGCTAAAGTTATCGGCTTACTGGCCTA
Organism: Gammaproteobacteria bacterium; assembly: GCA_037380725.1. GTDB lineage: Bacteria > Pseudomonadota > Gammaproteobacteria > Pseudomonadales > JANQJO01 > JARRRL01. The sequence goes on from JARRRL010000184.1 coordinate 6,019, forward strand.
CATCGGTTTCGGCGTCATCGCAATTCGGCGTGGTCACCTTTGGGCTTTTGGCTTAGCTTTGCTCAGCTACGCTTACATCATCGGGGCTGTTTTTAATCATTCCGCTCTGTCATGGGGCTACCTACTTGTAGGAGGACACACCGCCGGTTAGGGCCTGCGTTGATGAAGAACCCGCCGCTCCCAAAACATCCAAACTCAAAGCGCCAACCAGACAAACCAACACACACACTAAACCAACAAACATAACCATATAACTAACTGTTCCTGCACAGGCTTCTCGAGCGTCTTGTTACGCATGGCAGGCTCAGTAATAATAGACTTCATCCGCCACACGACGTGGCGCTACCCGAATCGATACGAACGCACCACAACTGTGCATCGTATTGGCTACGAATCGAAACCAAGTAGTATTTTAAAATCATGAGCTTAGATATCTCACATTTGCTGCTGATTTTGGTCAGCACCGTACTGGTTAACAATTACGTCCTGGTTCAATTTCTGGGCTTATGTCCGTTCATGGGGGTTTCCAACAAGCTGGAAACCGCTGTAGGGATGTCCCTCGCCACCACATTTGTACTGACACTGTCATCCATGCTGAGCTACCTGATGTACCGCTACGTGCTCAGCCCCTTAAACGTCCCTTACCTCAAAACGCTGTGTTTCATCTTGGTCATTGCAGTCACTGTGCAATTTACTGAAATGTTCGTCCGTAAAACGAGCCCCCTTTTGCATCGCATATTGGGTGTCTTTTTGCCGCTCATCACCAGCAATTGTGCAGTGCTGGGTGTCGCCTTGTTGAACGTCAAAAAAGGCATCGACAGCCTCATTGCCTCCGCCGTATTCGGTTTTGGCGCCGCAGTCGGGTTTTCATTAGTATTGGTATTGTTTGCGGCCATGCGCGATCGCATTAAAGCGGCTGACGTGCCCGAACCCTTTCAAGGTCCCGCCATCGGCATGATCACAGCCGGACTCATGTCACTGGCATTCATGGGTTTTTCAGGGCTGGTTCCCTTGTGACGCACAAGCACATATAAACACAACAAATCCCGTTCATCCGCAACCACTCACGGTCTTGCACTGCTTACTGATCGATTGATCAACGATAATTGGAAATTGAAAAAAATAGGAACGTGAAAACCAGACCAGGTAAAAACCGAAAATAAAGAGGATACTGTGACCGTACTCATAACAAGCTTAGTCGCTTTGTTAGCGCTCTCTCTGCTCACACTCGGCTTTGGCGGCTTACTCGGTTTTGCCGCTGTCCGCTTTCGCGTGGACGAAGATCCCATCGTTGACCAAATCGATGCGATTCTGCCTCAGACACAATGCGGTCAATGCGGTCACCCTGGCTGTCGCCCCTACGCCGAAGCCATCGCTAACCAAGGCGAGAACATCAATCGATGTCCACCGGGTGGCCAACAAACCATCGAGGCTTTGGCGAATCTGCTCAACCGAGAAGTCGTTCCACTGGATGAAGAACACGGTGCCGAAGCGGAATTACCCAAAGTTGCGGTCATACGTGAAGCGGAATGCATCGGCTGCACCAAATGCATACAAGCCTGCCCGGTTGACGCTATATTAGGTGCCGCTAAGCACATGCATACCGTTATTGCAAAGGAATGCACAGGCTGCGATCTGTGCGTTGAACCCTGCCCAGTCGATTGCATCGATATGGTCGACGTGAAGCCCACTCCTCAAACGTGGCACTGGAATAAACCCCCCGGTGTTGGCGCAACACGTGATAACCTGATTCCCATTCACAATATCGGATGAACACCGAATGACGCTACGTTATACCACATACCATTTTCCCGGAGGCATCCATCCCCCCGAGCGCAAAACGTTGTCAAATGCGGCGTCCATTCGCACAGCAGCTCTGCCCTCGCACCTGATCATTCCCTTGAGTCAGCACATAGGCCTAGAAGCCAAACCCTTGGTGCAAGTGGGCCAAACGGTATTGCGTGGGCAATGCATCGGCCTTGCACAAGGTGCCACCAGTGCGAATGTGCACGCCAGCAGTTCAGGTACCGTTGTCGCCATCGAGCCACGCCCCACACATCACCCCTCAGGTCTACCCACAACCTGCGTCGTCATCAAAACAGACGGCCTCGATGCCTGGGCGCCCCACGACGAACCTAATGCACAACACGCCTTACCGTGGACAAGCGACCCCGAATTGCTGCAACAACGTCTGCGGGAAGCCGGGATAGTGGGTCTCGGCGGCGCAGGCTTTCCCACCGCCGTTAAAGCGTCGACTCATCACAACGGTGAATTGCACACGCTCATACTCAACGCCGTTGAATGCGAACCGTATATCACCGCCGACGACGCCACCCTGCGATATCACGCACAGGAGGTTTTAACAGGCTGCGACTGGTTGTGTCGGATTACGGGTATTCGTCACGTCATGATCGGTATCGAAGACAACAAACCCGAAGCAATCACCACCCTCGAAAAAGCCATCGCCGAACACCACATTGCACAAAACAACGTTGCACAGAACAACATCGAGCATGAAAATCCCATTGTATATGACATTGTGGTGGTCCCCACCAAATACCCATCAGGCGGTGAAAAACAATTGATCCAGCTGCTGACGGGGCGTGAAGTGCCACGAGGTACATTGCCCGCTGCACTCGGTATTTTATGCCAAAACGTCGGCACCGCATTTGCGGTGTACCGGGCTTTGTCTTTGGGAACCCCCTTAACCAGTCGTATCACCACCTTGACGGGTGAAGCCATACCCGAAGCTGCTCGCGGTAATTACGACGTGCGTTTGGGCACCCCCATCACCGAATGGCTCAACAGCGTTGACGTGACATGGCAGCACGTGGATCGCTTAGTGATGGGAGGCCCCATGATGGGAGTGACCTTGCCGTCGGCGGACACCCCCATCGTCAAAGTCAGCAACTGCGTGATCGCGGCCCCTTTCAGCGAATTACCGGAACCCGAACCGGAGCTGCCCTGCATTCGCTGCGGTCTGTGCGCCGAAGCCTGCCCAGCCTCCTTGCTACCACAGCAATTGTTTTGGCATGCGAAAAGCAGCAATTTGGATGGATTGACACAACACAACCTGAGCGACTGCATCGAGTGTGGCGCGTGCGCGTACGTGTGTCCCAGTCACATTCCGCTGGTGCAATATTATCGCTATGGAAAAGGATTATTACGAGCACATCAAGAATCCACTCGAAAATCCGACCAATCGCGCGAACGGTTCGAAGCCCGTCAGGCCCGCATAGATCGCGAGAATGCAGAGCGAGAAGCAAAACGTCAAGCTCGCAGCAAAAGAGCGATCCCTGAAAAAGTTAAAAATGACAAGAACA
>JARRRL010000185.1:0-10790 GCA_037380725.1 Gammaproteobacteria bacterium
GTATGCGTTGCAAGTGGCCATAGCACTGTGGATGTTGGAAAAACAACGATTGCCACATGCTCGAATTGATCGGTATGCGCGTTGTGTTCAGTCCTTGGGTTTGTGCCTTGGTAAAGTGGGAGATTATTGTGCTTTTCAAAGCGTGATGGTGGTAGAGAAAGATGAGGGTAACCAGTATCAGTGCACAGTATTTGAAAAAGCATGATGGCGGTGCGTGGTGTGTTGTACGTGTTGTGTTGGTGTTTTTTGCCATTCAATGTGACCTTAAATCGGAAAGTATAACCAGTGAGGTGAAAGATGAATGATCGTGTTATGTTTGAAGCTACCCACAGCGTGCAAAGTGCTGCGCGTTGTGGAACCGTTTATGAAATTTGGACGGATGTGCAGCGTTGGCCAGAATGGGATTTGGCATTGGTGAAGTGTGATATTGAGGGTGAATTTAAAGTAGGAGCAAAACTGCAGATTACACCGCAAAATGCTCCAAATCCAGTTGATGCGATCATCACGGAGCTTGAAGAGAACGCCCTGTTTACCGATGAGGCATCGATGCCATTTGGAAAAGTATCGTTTATTCATGAGCTTCGTGCCGAGCAAAACGGCTGTGTGATCACACACACGATTCGTGCGTTTGTTGAAAAAGAACAGGCGGTTTTTTTCGGGGAAAATATTTTTTCCAATATGGAAAAAGGCTTGGCGCCTTCTGTGGAAGCCTTAGCACAAATGGCTGATAAAAAAGAGGCGCTTAAACGGCACACCGAATCCCTTCAATCTGCTTGAGATGCCGCTCAAGTTTAACAGTAGCTGGCACAGCTGCTCGCGAATACTGTGAGCGGCTGTGTGCGTGTTTGCAGTGGGTATGTATAATGGATGAGCGATATTGGGTTATTGTCGCGTCTTACGATCACGTTCAGAAAGGTAAATCAGAAGGGTTTGCTCAAGCGTGCCACGGTAAGCCCGGTCCGCTTAGGCGCATGCGCCGGGGGGATGGCGTGATTTTTTATTCCTCCAAAATGAAATTTCAACAGTCTGAGCTGTGTCAAAAATTTACTGCTCTGGGAACCGTGCGTGATGATGAGGTTTTTCAGTTTAAAATGAGTGATAATTTTGTTCCGTTTAGACGACGAATCGATTTTATTGATTGTGATGAGGTACCGATTCGCCCACTGATTGAGCGTTTGTGTTTTATTAAAAGAAAAAGTCATTGGGGAACAGCTTTTCGCTATGGTTTTATTGAAATACCCCGAGAGGATTTTGAGCTGATTAGCACAGAAATGGGCGCGGTCGCTTAACGCTGCGATAAGCCTACAGCAAAGCTCTGCGCTTAGATTGAGCTTTGCTGTTTGCACGCCTTTCAAGCACGCTTGCGCAGAGCGGCTCGATGAACGGTTCAGAATTGCGTTATTAGGGTAAAACGCCTCCGACGGCGCTAGTCATTTTACCGATCAGGAAATCTTTCGCTTCATCGGGAGTCAGCTTTACTTTCTCAGCGTAGGCAATGAGTCGATTCTCATGGTAGCATAACCTGCTACAGCGCCAAGGCCTGCGCCAGCTTCGCTCGATAGCGATTTGGACGCTTCGTCACCATACGCTCTGATGTTTATTTGAAGTAAATATTGAGCAGATTTTAGGCTGTTGGTGAGGCCGAGCGTTCCCGTGTAAGCTGATCCAATGTGGAGCATCCGTGAAAAGTCAATGCCCCTAACGCAATGATTGCTCTACAAAAGTGGCTGCCATACTTTGAAATCGACATTACAATATATTCTCCTTCTTATCAAGTATTCAAGGGGCCTGCCAGCAAACGCAGTACTCAAAATATGCGGTCCTGTTCTTGATTAACAAAATGTACAATGGTTTAGTCACGCCATGGTTTGTTATGCAATAGTCTGCGCTGTCTTTGCATAGACTGGATAAATTGTAAACCATAGCATATGGTGAACCCACGAAAATGTGAGGGTCAATGTTACAACCCATGACCGATACGCCCGTGGATAGGACAGTAAAAACGAAATAAATCTGGATTTCAAGTGCAATAATACCATAAATACATTCAATTGGTTTTATCGTATTTTGTATGGCGCAATTTAAGAATGCGTCGAATTATGAAGCACGCAAAAAATAAAATATGAGCTCTGATTTTTTTAACCCATTTATCCACGGCAGGAGACAATATGCCAAGTTTTCATTGGACAACCGAGTCAGTATTATTCATGACGGTCATGAGTGCCGTGTTGTTTGCGGTCGGTTTTTTATTGGCGATGCTGTTACAGGCGCGTAAAGTGGCGCAGCTGAGCGTGCAATGGGAAAGTGATCATCGTGCATATGAGCAAATTCGTACGGCTTCCGCTGACCTTGAAGCGCAGCTCAAGCAGGTGGAATGCCGCGCACAGCAGTCTGCGCTGACTGAAGGAAAACAATCTGAACAAATCAATAACCTGCGGGCTACCGAGCAGCGCCTCAGTGCGGAACTGGAGGAGCGCAAAGAGGCTTTGTTGGCGCTGCAGATGAAACTGGAGGTGATGCATCAGCAGCAGCACCTTCTGAATAGCCAATATACTAAATTGAAGACGGAGCAAGATGAGCGCGAAGCCAGTCACGCACGTGAAGTGGCCAATTTCGAAAAACAAAAAGCGGATTTGACGGCGCAATTTAAAGTCATTTCCAATGAAATTTTAGAAGCCAAGGCCAGATCGTTACAAGAAAGCAGCCACCTGACGCTCAAGGCGGTCATGAATCCGTTTCAACAATCGGTCGATAGTTTTAAGAAAGAAGTGCAGGACATTCATCATCGTGAGACCACGCAGCAGGGTGAGTTGCGCAAAGAGTTGGCCTCGCTAAAAGAACTAAACCAAAAAATCACAACGGAAGCACATGAACTGGCTACGGCGCTGCGCGGACAAAAAAAGTACTTGCCGCAGAATAAACACCTGATTATTGATGCCAAAGTGTCGTTGAACGCTTACACGCGCTTCGTGAACACGTCAGACCCGCTCGAGCGTGAACAAGCCATCCAGGAGCACGTTCGCGCTGTGACTGGGCGAATCAAAGAGTTGGCTGAACGCGATTATGGGAATCTACCTGGTCTTAATTCACCGGAAATGGTGTTCATGTTTATACCCATTGAGTCTGCTTTTGTTGAAGCACTCAAAGCGGATGAAACGTTGTTCCAGCGGGCCATTGAAAACAATGTGTTGGTGGCAACGCCCACCACCTTGCTCACGAGTTTGAACATCGTGCGGCAACTGTGGCGTTACGAAGATCAAAATAAGCACACGGCGGCCTTAGCCAATAAAGCGGAAGCCGTCTTTAAAAAATTGAATACGTTTTTGGGCAGTTTTGAAAAAATAAAAAAAGGTTTGGATGGTGCCATGGAAGCGTACTGCAAAGCCGAGAATCAATTGGTCAGTGGTAAAGGGAATTTAGTGAAGCACGTGGGTGAATTTAAGAATTTGGCGCCCGCAATCAAAGCTGAGTTACCCAGTTATTTTGTTGAAAAAGCCGAGTTGGAGGTTGATTATACGGAGTCGGAGCCAACGGCCCATCCTCGGAACTTGCCTCCCCCCAACGCATAAACCCCAAATTGTAAAAATCGCGCTATCGTTGTATTCGCAGCACTTGTGTACACAGCACTTGTATACACAGCACTTGTATACACAGCACTTATGTACGCAACCCGTTTATCACCTGTGAGCCAGCGCTTGGCATTTTTTATGCATAGCAATTGATGCAGAGAAAAACCGATGTGATTCTACAGAGCGGGGAGGTGTGGGTGCATGACGTGGCGTTTTGATGGGGGTACATCCAGTTCGATGCAGGGCGCGCAATTTTATGCCGATCAGGCGGCCTTGAAGGGCTTGTCGCACAGCACGAATCAAGCGGAAGGGGTTGAAAAGGCTGCGCGGGAATTTGAAGGCTTGTTCATCAATTTGGTGTTTAAAAGCATGCGCGAAGCCAACGCGGTTTTTGAAACCGACAGCGTGTTCAACAGCCGAGAAACGAATTTCTATCGCGATATGCTTGATTCACAGCTCAGTGCGGAATTGGCGCGAGGCGGCGGAATTGGTTTAGCGCAGATTATGATGCGCCAAATGATGCCACCGGATTCGGTAGGCCTCGAAGCGCAATCGGCGCAATCTGCATACCACGTTACTGAGCCGGGTATTACTTTGGATCGAGCGCGTATGGTGCCGGGGAAAGCGTCAGAAAGGGCGTCAAGCGAGACGCCTGGAGACACGAATGCGACCGGCTCCGTGTTTCCCAATGCGGATACGCAGGCTTTATATGGGGATGCAGAAAGCTTGCTCTCAATGCGACATCAATCGGACAGCGCGCCAGTGAAAACCGTTCAAGCTGATCCGGTGGACTTGTCAGAACCGATTGATTCACCGGAACGTTTTATTGAAGCCGTCTGGTCGCAGGCGGAATCCGCCGCACGTCAATTGAATGTCGATCCGGGGGTTTTGGTGGCGCAGGCTGCTCTGGAAACGGGGTGGGGTAAGCACATTATGTCAGACGGGCAGGGCGGCAGCAGTCATAATTTATTTGGTGTGAAAGCGGGTCGGGCGACTGTCGCTCGGGTGACGCAGCAGACCACCGAATACGTAAATGCCCAAGCGCAGAAAGAGCATGCCGATTTTCGCGTCTATGACTCGTTTGCGAGCAGTTTCAATGATTACGTGAATTTGTTGAAGCGAAATCCGCGTTATACACAAGCCTTACAGGTGAGCCAGAACAGTGAGGCCTTCGTGCAGGCTTTACATACAGCGGGTTACGCAACGGATCCACAGTATACGACCAAAGTCATGCAGATTTATCAGGGTTTGCCCGCGAAGTTGGCGCGAATTGTGCTGGCTAATCCGGAGACAGAAGTTAATTCGGAATCCACCTCGACGCTTGCACAGCGGGACGCGTAATCCATGCGCAGGATAAAATAGCATGACAGAGTTATTTCAACTTGGTGTTTCCGCTTTGACGGCAAATCAAGCGTCATTGGTGACCACCGGCCATAATATTGCAAACGCGGATACGGAAGGGTATAGCCGTCAAGAAGCCCTGAAAGCCACGACGGCGGCGCAAAGAACCGCTTCGGGTTTCTTAGGCAGTGGGGTCACTTTGGAGGGCGTACGTCGTGTGTACGACGAATTTTTGACCCGCGAATTACAAACCACCGCGTCGGGATTTCATCAATTTGACATTATTTCGGAAAACGCTAAACAGTTGGATAACCTGTTGGGGGATGAGTCGACGTCTTTAGCACCCAGTTTGCAACGTTTTTTTGCCGGCTTGCAGGATGTGGCCAATAATCCGGCTTCGTCGGCAGCGCGTCAAATGTTGCTCAGTGAAGCGTCCTTGCTTGAAAATCGTTTTGATCAGGCACAAAATCGTTTGAGCGAGCAAAATGAAGCCATCAATACGCAATTGGAGAGTTTGACGACGGAGTTGAACACCTTAGCAGCGGGGATTGCTGATTTAAATGGACGCATCGCGGGTAATGCTGCCGGCACAACGGCATCATTACCCAATGATTTATTGGATAAGCGTGATCAATTGGTGTTGCGCATTGCTGAAATTGTTCAGGTTGAAACGGTTGAGGCACCCGATCGAACCCTCAGTGTGTTTATTGGGAAAGGGCAGGGGCTTGTGGTTGGCAATCGCTCTTTTGGGGTCAGCGCCGAACCCAGTGAAGCCGATCCGACACGGAATGCCGTTATTTTTAAACAAGGTTCTGCCAATTTAGATGTGACGCAGTCCTTGGTCAGCGGTCGACTCGGTGGTTTGTTGTCGTTTCGAGACACCATTTTGGATGACGCGTACAATCAGTTGGGTTTGGTGGCTTTGGGTTTGAATTACGCCATAAATGAGCAACATCAGCGTGGCATGGATTTAGATAATGAAACGGGTAATAATTTTTTTGAGGCCGTCAACAGCACCACGCGAATGCGAGCACGAGCCATCAGCGATCCGGATAATGCGGGCGTAGCGGATCGGGTTGTTGAGGTGGAAATAGCGGACATGTCGGCGATCACCACCAGTGATTATGTACTTGAATTGTCGTCAAGCAGCACACGACAATACACCGTGACGCGTCAATCGGATCGGAGCGTCGTTGCGCAAGGTACATTTTCTGGCAGTTTTCCATCGGAAGTGGAAGCCGATGGTATGATCGTGCGTTTGGTCTCGGGTTCGTTTGCCGCTGGAGATCGTTTTACGCTTCAACCGACGCGCAACGAAAGTCGCGCCTTAAGCGTGAGCATCACCAATGTACGCGATTTGGCTTTGGCGCAACCCATTCGCACGCTAGCCAGTGAAGGCAATCGTGGTTCAGGTGGTATTTCTCAAGGTACGGTGCTGGATACACGCACCCAGGCATTTACGAGTGATGGTTCCGATCTAAACCCGCCTGTGTTGATTCGATTTACCGGTCCTCGAACCTATGATGTGTTGGATAATTCCGTACCGGGATCCCCCGTGGATTTGGTTCCACCGATTAAAAATCGTGTGTATGTGCCTGGTGTGGATAATTTTGTCTTCAGTGAAAACGAAGGCGAAACGGTGGTGTCGTTCAACAGCAGTGCGATTGGGGTGGGCGTTAATTCCTCGGGCACCAATGGTTATTCGGCTGAAACCCTGACCTTTGCTACGATCGATCCGGACACGGGAGCGCTCAGTCGGCAAGTGCTCAGTACTGCCGCAAATGATTCAGCAGAAAGTATCGCGTCGGCGGTTGATTTGCTCTCGGGCGTTTCCGCCACCGCGACTAATCAGGTTGTACTGTCGGATATTCGCAGTGTTTCTCCATTGAGCTTGACGTTCAACGGACAAGTTTTGCTTGGCAGTGATCCGGATACCTTATCCGATAGCATTAACAACAACGCTACGCTCACCCAGCAAGGCATCAGTGCATCGAGTGATGGTTCTCAAGTCACAATACGGTCCAGCCAAGGGGGCGATTTTCATTTTCAAGTGGGCGGTGCGGCAGCAGGCGATCGCGTTACGTTCACGGGTTTGGCGGGCAGTGCGACGACGGTGACGGCCAGCGATGCGTTGCCGGACGTGACGTTTGGTGGCACCGTGCAAGTGGTGATGGACGAAGGGGTGTCGGTTTCTGGATTGAATAATTTGGTGCCAGTGATTCCGACGGCGGTGTCGACATTTCGTGGATATCAAGTGGCGTTGTCGGGGAATCCCGCAGAAGGAGATGAATTTGCTGTTGAGTTTAATACCGGTGGATTTGCGGATAATCGCAACGCTTTAGAAATGGCGAACATTCAAATTCGTCCGCTGTTGCTTCAGGGCAGCAGCACCTTGCAGGATGTGTATTCCAACTTGGTGAATGGGGTGGGGACGCGGACACAAGAGAGTGCGGTGAGTCGCGAAGCGGCGGAAGTGTTGTTTGATCGTGCTAAAAACGAACGTTCGGAAAAATCGGGTGTGAATTTGGACGAAGAAGCGGCACGGTTGATTGAATTTGAATTGGCTTATAACGCGGCAGCACAGTTAATCACTGTAGCGCGCAGCTTGTTTGATACCTTGTTGGCCGCCGCGCAATAGGCTGTGTGAAGCAGTGAGGATTTATCATGCGTATATCCACTGAACAGTTTTTTGAGGGTGCTCTGAAAAATATCCAGAAAGGCACGAGTGAACTGGGTATTACCCAAAAACAAATTTCGACGGGTATTCGTATTCTGACAACGTCTGACGATCCAGTGGCCAGCGCGAAAGTATCTCAATTGCAAGAACGTGTGGCGTTGATGGATCAGTATCAATCCAATGTGGACGTGGCGACCAGCATGAACGAGCTCTCCGAGACGGTGCTGGGTGGCATTACGAGTTCGTTGCAGCGAGTGCGGGATTTGACCTTGCAGGCCAACAGTGGCGCTTTGTCGGATGAAGACCGGCAAATACAGATTTCTAGTTCAACACAAGTGAAAATATCCGACTCCGGGAAAGATCTGTTCCTGGATATTCCTTCGACCAACCCCACCATTTCGACGCGTGCGGCATCGCATAACAGCGCGTCGCCTGGATCGAGTATTTCAGTGGGGACGGTGCTGGATCCGGTGGCGTTTGAGGCGGTATACCCAGAAGATTTTGTTATTGAATTCAATGATCCAGAACTGAATCAAAATCGGCGTACTTTTTCGGTCACGCGCGCGAGTGATGGCCGCCCGGTTTTGGGCACGGACCCGCCGGGTTATTTGGTGAATGTGCCTTTCGAAGCCGGTTCGCCCATTGCATTCAATGGCGTGGAAGTGGCGATTGTAGGGGAACCGCAATACGGCGATCGTTTTATTGTGGAAAGCACCTCGACGGCCAGTGTGTTGAATATGGTTCATCGTTTTGCGGAGGTGTTGGAAACGTTAACCGCTGACAACGTAACGTTACCGGAGCGTATTGATTTAATCGGGCGCGCCACACCGGGCAAATCAAACGTGAACACAGCGGGTAATTACGTAGCGGCACAAGATATTACGGTTACCGCGCCGGATAATTCGTTGCAAACCTTGCACGTTGCGGCGAACACGTCCTCGGCGCAAATCGCCACTGCGCTGAATGGTCTGGCGGGCGTGTCCGCGTCCGCTTCGTCCACCGAGGCGACATTGGATTTCAGTTCTACTGCTTTGGTGGAAAACGAAACGGTCCGTTTCACCTTGAATGGCGCTTTGGTGTCAGCGACCGTTGGGGCCACGCCTGCCGCAACGTATGCCAATATTGATGCGGCAATTACGGTGGCATTGGGTGGCTTGCCGACGCTCAGCAGCATCAACAATGGTGATGGTACTTTTTCGTTGAGCGACAGCGCAGGCAACGACATAGCGATTGAAGATTTTCAAGTTACGGATTTACCTTCGGTTACGCTGGATGTGTTGGGAGGTTTTAACGCGGGCGACGCGATCAGTTTTGATTTGGTGGGTTCAGCGGGTGAGAACATACCGGTCAATTACACGGTTGTGACGGGAACGATCGATGAATTTCTGGCGGCCTTGCAAACTGACATTAGCGCAGCGGGTGTGGCGGCTTCGTTTAATATTACACAGCCCGGTGGTGCAGGTTCGGCTATTTCCGTTCAATATTTGGGAGACACCAACGGTAGCTCGACCTTAGCGGTGCAAAATTTTACCGATGGCGCGGCAAACAATGCCCAAATATCAATTGCTTCAGCTGTTGGCACGCGAACGCTCAATCAGAGCGATGGCTCGGTGGTTGCTCTGTTGGCACCGGGCGTGGACTACACCATAGAAGCCATTGAAAATCGCGCCACCATGCAGTTTCAAGGCGCTTTGGGGGATCCGGTAACCTTGGTCGAAGGGCTCGGCGATTCGTCGGCAGTGGCGGCGCGCTTGAACCTGTCGTTGCAAGATGGTTATCAGATTGAATCGAATGTGGTTTCGGGGAATGGGGGCCTTATCAATAATCCACCGGACTTGGAAGAAGTGGTGCGCAATCGCTTTGCCGAAGCCGTTGATACGTTTCTGGAGGATTTAGATAGCGCCTTGGATGGGGTGACGCAGGCTCGCGCTGATATGGGGGCGCGCTTGAATACATTAGTGAATATCAAAGATTCCAATGCGGGCACTTTGGTGGAGTTGCAATCTTTTCTATCGGATCTGCGTGATTTGGACTACACCGAAGCAGTATCCCGTCTTAATTTGCAAACGTTTATTGTCGAAGCGGCGCAGCAAAGTTTCGTGCGCATCACGCAGCTTAGTCTCTTTCGTTTGTTGTGATGCGGTTTTAGATCAATTTTGAATAACTTAAACCTAAATATCTGGTGTGCTTGGACGATAACCTTTGTATTGTAGGATGAAATTTGTAAGGTGAAGCAGCTTGTAGGACGAAGCATTTACGTGCCGAACAATGGGATTGCGGACAGTGGGATTGCGGAACGAGGCGATACCGCGTGTAGCAGTGATGATGATTCGGTGCGTTCAAGCACTAACACAGCATATAAAAGGGCCGAAAGAGCATGATTAATTCGAATCGAGCAGCACGTGTTTATTCCGGTATGGGCCAGCAAGGTCTTGTGGAAGATGCGAATTCACACCGACTGATCACGATGTTGTTTGATGGCGCTTTGGATCGCCTGGCGGCGGCGCGAGGCGCTATGGAACGGCGTGAAATTATTAGCAAAGGGCAGCTCATCAGCAAAGTGATTACCATCGTGGATGGTTTACGGGCGCATCTTGATATGGATAAAGGAGGGGTGGTTGCACAGAATTTGCGTGATTTATACGATTACATGGAACGTAAATTGTTCGAAGCGAATGCCAACAATGCACCGGAAATGTTAGAGGAAGTGTCGTCGTTAATTCGCACATTGCGTTCGGGGTGGGTGGAAATTGAGGATGAAGTAACGCGATCATAGTTTTTTCAAGTTGTTTTCAATCTTGTTGGAGTTATTCTGTGGCCCTGCACACTGCTTCGCATTCGCTGACTGTCAGGTCGAATGCTGATACCACAACAAACAGCAAAAATACAGTGACGACTTTGACCGAAGTGAGCGAAGCGTTAATAGGAATTATTACCCAAATGTCGTCTTTAGCGGAAGCGGGGGATTGGAAACCGTTTTGGAGCTTAGATGAACAACGACATGCGCTGTGCGAAGGATTGCGGTGCTTGAGTTCAGATTCCGACAGCGTGTTAAAAAATCGAGATAAATTGACACTATTGTTGGAAAAAAACACAGCCTTGCAAGAACAAATTGAAGTGCATCGACAGGCAGCTCAGCACGAATTGTTGCGCCAGCGGCAGCAGCGGCGTGTCGGCTTTGGTGGTCTTCGGTGGCATTCGGT
>JARRRL010000186.1:0-5061 GCA_037380725.1 Gammaproteobacteria bacterium
GTGCTGATTGCATTTTCAAACCTAGTTTTGATTCGAAGAACGGCCCATTTTAGGACTTCCATGTGTAGTTTCTCATGCTGACGTACCACCACTGCAAATACCCATCAGTAAGTCGTAACTCCTAACCGCTTCGTCCCATTCCAGAATCGTCTATTTGACTAACGATCTCAAAGCACAAAGCCAACACTATCAACTTTTAACGCGAGACAGTGGAACGGCTCTTGCGACCCGTAAACAACTCGGGAGTCATATTTCAAGCAAACTTAAGTCAAACTTGATCCAGTTGGGGCAGCTCGACTGTCAAAGTTGCGAAATAGGCAGTAATGTTACCAGAAATTTTAAGTAAAATGCTTTGGGTCAGAGGGATGATATAGGTGTCTTATACTTCCTATTTCCTATGCCCTCTCACTACCCCAACACCAGAGATTCCGATACATAAGAGGTTTGAGATGAAACCAACTTGGAAACGCCCACAATTAGCTGCAGCCACAATGTTATTGTCATGCAGCAGTATTGCGACTGCACAAACAAGTAATGCCCACTTTGATCCCGCACTGACATTCAAATTTGATGGTGAAAACCCTCATTCGGGTGTTATTGCTGACTTCAATGCCGATAACATTGATGATATTGCTGCCGTATTTCCGGTGCTGGACAAGATCAGTAATGCCATTATCGGTTCCCGCATCAACTTCCTGGTTGGAAATACCGATAACAACATGAAAATCGAAGGATCCCTAAGCCTGCCTTTCGACGTGCAGTCCATGGCTACCGGTGACTTTGATGGAGATGGTCAACCTGATCTCGCTATCGCCTCATACAAACCGGCAGACAACGAAGAAAATCTGTGCGGCAGTGATGAAGGCATCGCCATTTTCACCGGTTCTCACAATGAAAAAGAGCCGGTTATGAATTTTGCAGACTGTGAGACATCTGTACCTGCCGGCGACCTTCTCGTGTTTGATGCCAACCTGGACGGATTTGATGATCTGGTTGTCGGTGACCTGCTTATGCTGAGCAATGGTGATGGCACATTTTTTGAGTCAAATACCCTGCCAACCGGTGACAAGAACCTGGCAGACATCAACGGTGATGGTTATACGGATGTTATTACTCTGGACGAATCCGTGTGCGGCATTGGTGACGGACTATTCAGCCCCTGTTCTGCTATTCCCGAAATTCCACTGGTACCCACTGATGCTGACGGCATGATTGTGACCAACGGCCAGTACAGCGTGTACACCGGTACATCAGTCATGCGCAACGCAGCCGTCTGGCCAGTAGCAAAGCAACCATCAGCTGACCTGAACAATGACGGAATCGATGATCTCATGGGCTGGGCAGTCAGTTCATTACTCACACCCATTGAAACCTATTGGCGCAGTTGCGGATGGCAATTGACGACTGTCAGAAGTTTTCACAAACGCGCTGGTTCCGGTCGGGGATCTGGTTACTACCGCTCCCGTAAAATGTATCTGTACAGTTGCTCCACCAGCACAAGCGCTAGAACGGGTTGGGAAAAAATTACTCACTCCTTGGACCGTGTCATTCCTGATACAACCGTACTGCGCGCCACATTGATCACCCAGGATGGCGGTCATGAACAGATCGACAGTATGGAAATTTCGGGGGTAATCAGAAGCATGCAACTCGCGGATATTGATGGCGATGGCAATATTGATGTACTTGCCAGACTGGGTAAATCCAACAACGCCGGCCAAATACTCAATCACCCCGATTACCCGGGTTGGACCCTTTTCCCGGGAGTAGGTGACGGCACTTTTGGTGAGCCAGTCCCCTCAAATCTTGCTGTAGAAGCTGGCATGCCAGGTGATTACAATGGCGACGGATTAACGGATTTTGGCTGGTATGTCACACCGATTGACAGTGAACATCTGGTGTCAGTTAATTTCCACATCCCGATGGCTTCGAACGCCCCTGCCCCGACGACTGATCCCGTTCCAGTCACTGAACCAGTACCTGCGCCGGACACGTCTAATAACAACATTACAGCTACACCCACTGGTAATACCGTGGAACTGATGGGTGAAGTTACGGCTGTCGGCAACGGTTATTTTGAACTGGATGGCCAGCGCATCAATATTGATGGCAGTTCTATCATCAAGTTCAACAATGTCGACCCAAATATCCAGGTGGGATACCCTGTCCAGGGTAAAGCCGAGGAATATACCGATGGCTCACTGATCGCTGTAAAATTTGAATTCGGAAATTGATCAGACTCTCTGAACCCGCTCTATCGAAAGGCGATGACGCAGATCATCGCCTTTTTTAAACACGTACATAGCACAACACCCCGTAACACCTCATCAGAAAGCTCTAAATGCCCGGCTACTTGTTGCTTGTTGTGCGTATTTTTCATCACTTCCCGTAATCAGTACCAGCCCCCCCGATCTTTTGACTTCAATCAGATATTCCAGAACCGCTTGGATCCAGGACAGAGGGGAGATTTCAAAATCAACCAAAGTCGCCAGACATGATTTACAATAAGCCATGCCACCCAGCAGCCAGAAGGTTATCCATAGCACAATCAAGAGATTGAGTTTTACTGCACGCTTCAGGCTTTCCCTGGAAAGATCGGTAAAAATCAGAGAACCATGTGCCATACAAGTCTTCGCAAAGGGGGTATTATTGTGAAGTGATTCTGGTTGTTTTTAAAATACCGGTTCTTGCTACTTTATATGACTTTTTAATATATACGAGAGTTGAAACGTCACGGTAAATCTGAAAGAGCAGCCTAAAGAAGCCATTCAATATGCGAAAACCGCAGACGGAGAATTTAAAATTTCCAATGAGATCAAACTGGATATACAGACTTTTTACAAACAGGCCAGCGAAGGCGATGTGAACTAAATAAAACCTTGCTTGCTGGGCTTAGTTGAGCGAGCCAAGTATACCGCCTGAGAAAAATTAAAAGGTATGCCTGCCAAAGAAGTCATGTAGGTCTATGTGAATAAAGTAAATTAATAAAGTGAATGAATAAAGTGAATAAATTGGGCACTAACCATGGTTGGCTTATAAGCGAAAACATGGTTGACTTAAAAGCCCAGCACCATATAATACGCTCCAGCTCAGAATATCTATAATCACTAAAAAAGGTTGCACACTATGCCTCTTGCCTGCTTCCCTGATGCCCAGCGTATTACAAATCACTTGAAACAGGATTCCAAATTTCCCCTTGCACATGAACTCAGGGATAATCATGCCTTTGCAAGGCTGGCAGAAAAAATAGGGAATGTATTTCAAAATCAGGAAAGAGACTTTCCTTCACAGGTTAGCGTGGAAGTGCATAAAGCAATAAACGCCTGTGTGCCCAGCGATAGCACTATGGAGCGGATAACGACTCTAACGATTACCCAATCATTGGGCAGATTGCTTGCGGCATATGTTCATGAAAATCCTCCATCGGATGTGCGCGCTGCGTCGTGTGGGTATCGGCGGTCCCGTTGGTTCTGGCAAAACGGCGTTAACAGCAGCGCTGTGCAGAGCCTTGAAGGACGACTATTCGGTGGCTGTTGTTACCAACGATATTTACACCAAGGAGGATGCAGATGCCCTTGTGCGCATGCAGGCCTTGCCCTCCGAACGGATTGCAGGTGTGGAAACGGGCGGCTGCCCGCATACCGCCATCCGGGAGGATGCGTCGATCAACCTTCAGGCTATCGCTGAACTGAACGCGAAGTTTCCAGACCTCGATATCGTTTTCATCGAATCAGGAGGCGATAACCTTGCCGCGACATTCTCACCGGACCTTGCGGATATCACGCTCTACGTTATTTCCGTGTGTCAGGGTGAGGAAATTCCCCGCAAGGGTGGGCCGGGCATCACCCGATCAGATATGCTGGTGATCAACAAAGCTGATCTGGCATCCTATGTCGAAGTGGACCTTTCCGTAATGGAGCGCGACGCACGCAATCAGCGCGCGGCCAAGCCGTTCGTCTTCACCAATATGAAAAAGGCTGAGGGTGCTGACGCGATTATCAGCTTCCTAAAAGAACAGGGCGGCCTCTAAGCTCCCACTTGGCCGCCCCTTTGCCGCATCAATTGCTTGATGTTTATTAGAAACGCCGAAGTGCGTTTACATCCTTGATTTCGATAACGCGTCCGCGAACTGATACACCCGCCGCCTTCAGGGATGAGAAGGCGCGTGAAAGCGCTTCTGGCGCAAGGCCAAGCTTGCCCGCAAGAAGGCTCTTCTGGAAGGGCAGACGAAAGCGCGCCGATTCTGCAGCGTCCGGGCAATTCTTCAAGATGAAGTTCGCCACCCGCTGTGGCGCGGTATGCAGCCGGTCATCCGCCACGCATTCCAGAGCATTTTTCAGGTTGCTGGAAAGCGTCATCATCAGCGCCATGGCAACTTCCGGATTGCTGGTGACCAGCTTTGCCACGCTTGCGGTTTCAAATCGCGCGAGCGTAACGGCTTCGGCAGCCTGCGCATTAAAGTCGTAGGCGGTATTGTTGAAGATGCCGGTTTCAGCAAATGTGTCACCTGGGCCATAGACTGCAATATCAGCCTCACGGCCTTCGCGGTTAAGCCTGTAGGCACGTACAAAACCGGTGAGCACCGTGTAGAAATATTCCGGTGCATCGCCTTCTCTGAAGATCAGGTCCTTTGCCTCATATGAAGAGACTGCAACATCGTCGACAACCTTGTTGAAGGCTGTGGGACTCAGGTCTTTCAGCAGGGACGTTGACGCCAGAATGTCTCTGTCGCGACTGTTCAATTTAAGTATCTTGTTCACCACCTCAGGCCTCCGCGCCGCGAAAGTTTATGGTCTTCCGACAACTGTTCATGAAACAGTCATAACCTGAAGAGGGAAGAGGACGTTTGATCGAAATCAAAATGTTACAAGGCAAATAAAAAGCCGGGCAATTGCCCGACTTTCTTGCTGTGCAGGGTCTCGCAGCCTATTCGGCAGCGAGCGAATTGATGTTGACGACGTTGCTTTCGTCCTTCTTGCTCTTGCCTTCCCGGTCATTTTAGCTTTCTCGTCTGAAGATGGTTCACAACAATGATCACGGGAAGCGCCCTCAGAGTGAAGA
>JARRRL010000187.1:0-5015 GCA_037380725.1 Gammaproteobacteria bacterium
TAAGCCGATCGAAATACGGCAATGCAAATATTTGAATAATGTGATTGAGCAAGACCATCGTCCAATCAAAGAGAAAATGCGTCAAACCAAGGGGTTCAAAAAGTTTCATTCAGCCCACAATACGGTTCGTGGCATCGAACTTTGGCGCATGCTGAAAAAAGGTCAGTATTTTTTGGGAAGCGATGAGTCTCCCGTAGCTTTGTTCTATGCGTTAGCCGCGTAATCTGTCGAAAAGAGCTGGCTACCCTTATTCGGAGAATTTTTTGCGACAGAACCGTGAAAATTGAGATTTGAGCGGTTCGCGAGTGAGGGGACTTCTGGTATTATGCTTCACTAGAAGGGCAAAAGGTGGTTTTTTTATAGACTTTATACCCTTCTATAGTTCCTATACCCTTAAATCCATAACAGGAAATTTTTCAATGATATCTTCAGATGTTAGAGCACATACAATAATCAAATGCAAGTCTTCGGAAGATTCTCAAACCACCAAAGATAAAGTTACTGCTTCTGCACGACATGACAGTTCTATTTTGAGCCGGGCTTTTGCCGCACAACGTCTGGAAATGTTCGAACAGCCAAGTTCATCCAGAGACCTGCGATTGATTGCCCTGGATAAGCTACAGCAGCGTGGTTTTAGACCAGCGCTTGGCGGGCTTGAAATTCCACTAACAGGTAAAGCAATGGGTGGAATGCCTAAGCGGATAAACGCCCCCTTTCGTCCTTCATCGGTACAGTCGTCTCGTTTTTCTTCGTCATCGGTATCGACAATGGTATCGTCAGCAACGCGGCTAGAATTTGGTGCACCTGTTCGGGAAAAACTGATAGAAATTGAGGACAAGTCAATCGTTGTCGCAGATCTAAGAGATGAACTGGCAGGAGGAGGTCTTTCAGAAGCGCAGACCAGACTCTATAGGCAAGCTCTTGAACAAGCCGAAGATGAGCTTGCAACTCTCCACGCTGAATATAGTCGACTTCAAGAGCAAGTCAGACAAGCTGAACGTGGAAGAAGAAGATGACGTAGGTTAGGTGCGCTCGACCGAGCTCATTTAATAGCTCGGTCGAGCTTTTCTGCTCAATAAATATTCATTAATAACCTTTTTCTCGATCGTTGGAGTTTCTAAAAGATGCATAAATGATCGCTTGTAACGCATTTCTGTCTTCGTGAGGTTCTGTCGCAAAAAATTCTCCGAATAAGGGTAGCCAGCTCTTTTCGACAGATTACGCGGCTAACGCATAGAACAAAGCTACGGGAGACTCATCGTCTCCCAAAACATGCTGGCCTTTTTTCAGCAGGTGGCGCAGCTAGAAACCGTACCCTACTGCACCGCCCAAGCAGGTCTAATTGCTTACGTAAGATCAATGGGCCCCCACTATGCCAAATCAGGCATCAACATGTCGTGTATTTTACCCGGCGCTATTATTACTACAGGAATTACTACAGGCGTTACTACAAGCATGACTACAGGCGCGCAGAGGGATCAGAACTCCCAATCGCGCCCCAAACACGTGGATACCGCCCCGCAGGAACACAGGGCTATTCAAGGTTTTGGCGCACGGAGCAACATCGCGAAATTAGCGGTTTTTCTCAGCTCCGATTACGCCAGTTTTATCGTCGGTTCAACGATTAGCCAGGATTAAGCCATACGCCATTTAGTGCACATGACCATGCTCTATTTCCGTCTCCGTGGCTTCACGCACATCAATCACTTCGACATCAAAATTCAGTACCATACCCGCCAATGGGTGGTTCACATCAATGGTGACTTCCGTATCGCCCACCGCCGTCACCCGGATATGTTGCACCGAACCATCTGAAGCTTGTGCCGCCAACTCCATACCCGGTTCAAGCGGATCCACATTTTGAAACAAACTCCGATCCACCGTTTGCATCAAGTCGTCCTGCACTTCACCATAACCTTCACTCGGTTCAACGTGTACAGATAATTTATCGCCCTTCGTTTTACCCACAAGCGCTTTTTCCAGCCCTGGCACAAGATAACCCGCACCGTGCAAATAATTCAAAGGGTCTCCTTCCTCAGAACTGTCTAAAACCGTACCTTCATGATCCGTCAGCTTATAGTGGATGGTGACAACCCGGTTATCCGCAATCGCATCAGACATGTTATGATTCCTTTTTCAAGATTAAGTTTAAACGTTAATTTTTTGTGCTCAATACACGGTATTCCGCACACACCTAATTCACCGCACACTAACTGTGCTTCTGCTTCCGCTTTGCCAACCACGAATCCAAACCATTCGCGAAAGCTTGACGTTCACGCGAGCCCAAAGCCGAAGGCCCTCGTGAGTGAATACCACTTGCTCGCAATGTTTCCATCGCATCACGTAATGTTAACCGCGCCTGAATATCATTTTGAGAAAACCACTCACCGCGCGGACTGAGTGCCGCAGCCCCCGCCGCCAATACCTCAGCGGCCAGCGGAATATCCTGAGTAATCACCAAATCGTCGGATTGAAGCAACGACACAATTCGAGCATCGGCCTTATCAAATCCTGATTCGACACACAGGGCACGCAGTTGAGGAGAAGTGGGAAGATTTACGATCTGATTAGCCACAAAAGTAGCCCGCACGCCCGTTCGACGAGCGGCGCGACAAATAATATCTCGAATGACTGCAGGGCAAGCATCCGCATCCACCCACATTTCCATGGCACACCCAACCTAAGGTAAGGGATCTAAGCACAACACGGAACGGAATCGCCAGGCAGCATGAGGTGGGTGCCAGCTTACCGCGAGCCAAAAAACGCTCTTAGACTAAACCAATAAACAGCAACATTCAACCAAGACGAACAACGGAATCTGAAACAGCATCGTTCACCGTAACGCTGAAACAGCAATTGCAAAAACAGCAGCCTGTAACAACATCCCATCGAAATCGCATAAAAATAGGACCCAGAACCAGAACGCGTACTGGATAGAATCACAAACAATTGTCAACAAAACACACAAAATAAGTACAGTATTTGCTCAAATCACAACAGATTAAATATTAAATAAAGAGAGATATTTGGAAGATCTTCAACCCTCGCGATGCGATTTTGCTAACTGTTTAACCAAATCACGAGGCACCAAGGACGGT
Source organism: Gammaproteobacteria bacterium (assembly GCA_037380725.1). Lineage (GTDB taxonomy): Bacteria > Pseudomonadota > Gammaproteobacteria > Pseudomonadales > JANQJO01 > JARRRL01. The sequence goes on from JARRRL010000187.1 coordinate 3,099, forward strand.
TTCGCTGCCCACTGACCGCCATCAACCACCCACGTTGTGCCACTCACAAAACTCCCAGCAGACGAAGCCAAGTACACCGCAGCCAGTCCTATATCTTGCGTCGTACCAAAACGACCAAGCGGCATCAACTTAAGCATTTCCGCTCGCACATCGGGTGGAACAAGACGCGCCATCCCTTCCGTATCACCAATCGGACCTGGCGCAATCCCACACACGCGAATCCCATCCGCACCCCATTCAGTCGCCAAATTGACCGTGAGCGCATCCAAACCCGATTTCGCAGCCGAAACGGCCAATTGAAAGGGCGTCCCGGTGTAATGCAAGGTCGCTGAAATATTGAGAATCAAGCCATCTTGTTTGAGGTGTTCATACGCATAACGACACATGTTAAACGTGCCATTCAAATCAATATCCACAACGGTTTTAAAGCCATTTGGAGATAGGTCTTCAGGACAGCACAGAAAATTTCCCGCCGCGCCGTTCACCAGCACATTCAACTGACCCCATTGCTCGATCGTCTGCTCGATCGCCTGCTGGGCCAACGCCGGATCACGCACATCACCCTGAACCGCGTACGCCTCCACCCCACACGAAGCCAATTCAGCACAGGCCTTCTCCAGTACCGCCAAACGACGCCCCATGATGGCCACCTTGGCACCATGCGTACCGAGCGCTTTCGCTACTCCAAAACCAATTCCCGAGCCACCACCCGTCACCAAAGCAACGCGTCCTTTCAATACATCTGATCTAAAAGGTGATTCCATGACTGAGCCTCCTTGCCCCCACACACTATTCCTGTTGTTTTTCAATTCAAGTCCTGTGGTTTTCCATCCAAGCCCTGTAGTTTCCCATTCAAAACACGGCCAGTTTATAACCTTTTCATAAACTTTTTATAACCTTTTCAGATTATCGCCGTTTCGCATTACGACATAAGCCTCGAACCCGATTTAACGCTTTCGGCTCTCACCTCCGGTGAGGCTGCCACCATCGTCTTGCTCGAGGGCAGGATCGCCGATTCCTGGCGCTCTTGCAACTCTTGTAATCGTCGTATCTGCACTTGCAAGCGTTCCAAAGATAACTGCGTTGATGTCAACTCATCCATTAGGTGACTCAAGGTGTTTTGTGGTGCCAATTGTCGCAGTTTTTCCTCTTGAGCAAGATTCAGATTATTCACCACCACCGCAATGAATAAGTTCACCACCACAAAGGTACCCAGCACCACAAAACTGACAAAATAAATCCAACACCATGGTTTATCCACCATGGCCGCATACATGATATCCGTCCAATCTTCGAGGGTGACAATCCGAAATAAGGTCAGCATCGAAATGTGTAGAGAATTCCAATGAATGGGATCCGTTTGCGCAAAAAGCTGATGACCGGCAACCCCGTATACAAAAAATACCAACACCAGCAACAAGGAAATGTGCCCCATGCTGGGCAAAGTACGCACCAAGGTTTCCACAATGAGCCGTAAATCTGGAAAAACAGACACCACGCGCAGCACACGCAGCAAGCGCACTAATCGCGTTAAGGTGACCATCTCCGAAGAATCCGTCGGCAACAGAGACAGCGCCACCACACAAAAATCAAAACAATTCCACGGATCACGAAAAAAATGAGGGAATTTTCTCCCTAACGCCGTCCATTTCAGAAGAATTTCAACGATAAACACAAACAGAATAAAGCGATTTAAAACCAGGAACAACTGTCCATATTCATGCAACCAAAACTCATAGGTTTCCATCGCGATTACCCCGGCGTTCAGGAGAATAACCGCCACAACTAAAGCCTCAAAACGCCGACTCGACACAACACGACACGATACATTCTGAATACATTTAAAAAGATTCATCCACATCCCGCCTACCCAGGTCACACGATCAATGATGCGGTGCCTGCACTCTGATATACGCG
>JARRRL010000188.1:0-6205 GCA_037380725.1 Gammaproteobacteria bacterium
ACGAGAACTTGCTTGAAAAAGACCGCATTGAAACGAACCCGTGCACGGCGTCAGGCCGAGCAGGCTGTGCAACGTGAATCTGAACGAATTATACGCGAGGCGCGTTTAGCGCAGTTAACCTTTTCTGACTCGGATCTACCGGTGGCGTCACGGTTTGATGAGATTCGAGACCTGCTGGCGAAGCACGCGGTTATTGTGGTTGCTGGAGAAACGGGCAGCGGAAAATCCACTTTGTTACCGCAGATGATGCTGAAATTGGGATATGGCGCGCGAGGACGCATTGGCCATACGCAGCCTCGGCGTTTGGCGGCTACCGCGTTGACGCACACGCTCAATGAACAAGTGCATTCTCCAGCAGGTTCCGTGGCAGGATATCAGATTCGTTTTCATACCAGTCTTGCGCCTGAACATTTGATTAAGGTCATGACGGATGGCGTATTGTTGACGGAGATTCAACACGATCCGTGGCTAAATGCCTACGATGTGCTCATTATTGATGAGGCGCACGAACGCTCTACCAATATTGATTTGTTGTTGGGTTACGTGAAGCGGGTTCTGGAAAAGCGCAATGATTTAAAAGTGATTGTGACGTCTGCCACCTTGGATCACGAACTCTCCAGAAGCCATTGCGTGGGCGCTGAGTGAATTGTTACCGCTGCTTCGCTCTGGGCCGCTCCGTGGACGGGATGGTCTTGTGTTTTTACCGACGGAGCGCCACATTCAAGCGGCTTCACGCCATTTGCGCAAGCACATGCCGCCTCATGTTTCTGTCTTACCGCTGTACGCACGTTTACCTCAACAAGAGCAAGAAAAAATCTTTAAACCGTCTGGAAATTCGACACGCATCATATTAACAACCAATGTCGCGGAAACCTCGTTAACCGTGCCCAATATTGGCTTTGTGATTGATTCGGGCACCGCACGGATTAGTCAGTACAGCGTGCACAGTAAAGTACAGCGGTTACCGATAGAGCCGATTGCACAATCCAATGCGCAGCAGCGTGCAGGGCGTTGTGGTCGAATTGGCCCAGGTTTGTGTTGGCGCTTGTACAGTGAACGTGACTTTCTGTCGCGTGCTGAGCACACCACGCCGGAGATTTTACGCAGTCATTTAGCGAGTGTGTTGTTGCAATTGATTGCCTTGCGTTTGGGGTCTCCAGACGATTTTCCCTTTCTGGATCGTCCCGATCCGCGCTTAATGCGCGATGGCTTCCAATGTTTGCTGCAAATCGGCGCGATTAAGCGAGACCAAGCACAGACTCATCCTGCACTGACCAGTCTGGGACGCGACATGGTCCAATTGCCCTTGGACCCTCGTTTGGCGCGCATTTTATTGGCCGCGCCGCGTTTTAATTGTTTAACAGAACAACTCATCTTGGTGAGTTTTTTGGGTGTGCAAGATCCGCGTGAGCGCTCGTTTTGGGATGATGTACGTCAAGCACAGTGTTTCCAAACCTTTTTCGATGATGAATCGGATTTTATGGCCGTGCTGAAGTTGTGGCATTGGTGCATGACGGAAAAATCCGAGCAGACGCGTCGCGGCTTTCAGAAAACGTGCCGCGCGTTAGGCTTGAGTGTCGTGCGTTTGTATGAATGGTTTAATTTGCATCGACAGTTGGTATTGTGGACGCAGCGAAAAGGATGGCAACGCAATGAGACGCCCGCAACCTATGAGCACATTCACCGTGCTTTGTTAACGGGTTGGCCCTTGGAGATCGCCATGCAGCACCCCGAAGGCTATCACTTGGGAACGCGGGGACGAAAGTTGGCGATTTTTCCTGGTAACCCATTGAAAAAGAAAAAATTTCCCTGGATGCTGGTCGGTGAAATTATCGAGACGGAAAAACAATACGCGCATCGCATTGCTAAGATTGATCCCCTCTGGGTGGAAGCGGCAGCAGACGGATTGATTAAGCGCCATATTGGTGAACCGTTTTGGGATAAAAAAAGAGCCCAAGTTCGAGTTTACGAGCAGGGAGAATTACTGGGTTTAACGCTTTACCACAAGCGCGCGCGCAGTCTGGCGGCCTTGGATCCGGTAGCGGCGCGTGAATACCTGATTCGTTTTGCTTTGGTGGATCAGCGCTGGGCGAGTGGTTTACCGTTTCAAAGGCACAATGACAAAATCTTGGCGTCTTTGGCGCAATGGGAGCATAAGTTACGTCGCTTGGATCTGCGCGCCGATGAGCAAACCCTGTATGCCTTTTTTGACCGCGCTTTACCCGCAGACATAACGGATTGTCGACGTTTAAAGCAATGGGCGAACACGAAATTAGCGGCTCAAGAGTCCGGAAAGTCCGTCGGGTATCAGGGGGATAAATTGTGCTTTACCCTGGAAACCGTTTTGGAAGACTTTGCGCATGCGCTGGATATGTCTTTATGGCCAGACACGTGGTTAACACGTGCGCAGCACAAGGCAAAGCAAAATGGTGAAAAGCCCATTCCGTTTTTATTATCGTACCACTTCGATATGAGCGATGAGCGCGATGGCGTCACAATGATTGTGCCAGAAGCGCGACTCAATGAATTGACTGCGGCGGAACTCAGTTGGTTGGTTCCGGGATATTGGCCCGATCTTATTCAAGCGGCTGTGCGCGTTTTACCCAAGTCGTGGCGTCGCCGATTGCCGCCTTTGCCCAACTGGCGGGAGCGCGCACTCACGTGGTTGACAACGCGTTTTGAAACGGTGACTGATCGGCAAGAAAACGTTTTTGATGCGCTACGTTTATTTTGGTTTAACGAGGTATCGGTGGACATTCCAGCCTCGGAAATGGATGCCAAACGCTTGCCGGATTGGTTGCGCTTTTGGGTTCGGGTTGAAAGTATATCGGGGCAGGTGCTGGCGGAAGGTCGAGACTGGGAACGGATCAGCGGCGACACGGCGCAACAAGCGCGCGAATTGATCCAACAAACTGCACCTTCACACCCAGCGACCCGAAGTGGTGCTCGCAATCGCCAAGCACAAGATCAAGATGGCCAAGCGCAACAAGGCGCACGATATACAACGTGGGCATTTGGCGATTTATCAGAGGTGCTGACGCTTGAGTCAATGCCCACGGGTTATTGCGCGTTACGTGATGTGGGAGATGCCGTTGAAGTCACCGCTTTTTCGCAAAAAGGCGCGGCGAAAATCGCGCATCGTCAAGGCTTAATTCGTTTGTACATCTTGGCGTGCGCAGCCGCCGTACGACAAATTAAAAAACAGACGAATGCAAAAAGCGCGAGTGTACTGTTGGGTATTCGTGCTGAGGAACTGATCCAGCAGAGTATTGCCAAAGCGGTGGATACGTGTTTTGTTAGTCGACAAAACGCGTGGTATGATCAAGCCAGTTTTACTGCGTGTTTAGCGGAGCACCGTGCGGAACTGATCGGTATTCATCAGCAGTTGATGGCGGATTTAGTGGACCTGGGGGAAGCCGTGAAAACGGTTAAATCCCGCTTATTGACCTTACAAACTCCTCCGGTGCAAGGCGCGCGTCATGCCATTGAGGCGCAATTGAGTGATTTGTTGGTAGACGATTTTATTTCGATAACGCCTCAGGAATGGTTATCGCGATTTCCGGTGTACTGTCGTGGCATGCTCAGACGTATCGAACGACTGAGTGGAAATATTGAACGAGACGCTGAGAACGAGGCAGCAGTGCAACAGTTGATGGTTCGCTATCAAGACGCTTTGTCGCAACGCGCTTTTCCGAGCGCGGACTTGAAGACGGCGCGCTGGTTGATTGAGGAATGGCGACTTTCGCTGTTTGCGCAGGGTTTAAAAACCTGCGTGAAAGTGTCAGATAAGCGCATCCAAAAGCATATTGACGAACACGCATAAGAGGGGGAGGGGGAACCTCTGAGTGGCATCGCTGTGATAGCGAATGTGGCGATAATAACAATATGCAATTTAAGAGTGCAAGCAGAGTGGATTCTACCCATTCGAAGACCGATATCTCGTTTAATGCTTTCCTGTTAACGCTGTGGCTGTAAGCCATCAACGGTTCAATCGTTCTCTTTGTGCCTTGTTTATTTTATTCAAAACTGCCTAATGGGTATTTGTTTGATGATTAATTAAGCGATTGGCTTATGTGAGTTCCATACACACTTGAGTCCTTTGATTTATATTTTTCCTTTTGTTATTAGTTGAGTTGAAAATTAACCAGAAATGTGGATAAACTGATTTTTACTGGTTACAGTTATAAGGATGTAAACGCTTAGGGGAAGCGAGACGTTTCGATGTCTTATGGCGTAGGCGAAGTAGTGACTGCTTTGCTTGGGGGTCGGCTTGGTTCAAAGGAGAGGACGGGAGTCGTTTTTTGTTATTCTTTGGGGGATAAATCGTGTCAGAACCGGCAGAGCACGCTTCAGCGTGGCGTCGTGTGTCATCATTATTTTCATTTTTTCCACGGTCATTTTTTCCACGGTTGATAAGTCGACACGTCGATTTGGATTTGCCGGATGCTGAATTGGCGTCGCAGCAGATCGTATCTTACCAAACCATGTCAACTTCAGCCAATGCGCAGGCTTTTGATGCGTTCGAGTTTGAGCTCGAGTCAGAGGGGGATGTCGTCAAACAAGCGCAGTTACCCAGTGAAGTGGTACGTACGCGTTTTCGCGTCACCACTGGGGGGCGCACGGTTGGTATTTCTATGCTGGGTGATCCGGCGGGACGACCGTTGATTTTTTTGGCGGGTATTGGGGGCTGCAGTCGATTATTTTTAGGGCAGGATCGACGCGGATTAGCAGGCTATTGCGCACAATTGGGTTTCAGCTGTTATCTCATCGACTTTGCCCACAAAGGAGTTTGTACGCGTTTTGGTGACGCCACTACGTTTACTGTGGGTGCGAACGATGAACCTGGCGTGCAGGATTTATTTCACTGGGTAACGGAAGATTTACCTGAAGTAGTGGAATGGATTGGGGCGCGGCACGTCAATCAAAAACAACACTGGATTGGGCACGGCGCAGGTGGTTTGTTGTGGTGGGCGTTTTGGGCGCGTTATCCCGAATTTCGAGATCAATGCGCGGGTTTGTTGCAAGTAGCTACGAGTCGTTCTTGTGAGTTAGTAGATCGTCATTCAGCGGCGGGCCAACAATTACCATGGCGGCAACGACAGCGTTGGGGGCGTTTGACTCGAACGTGGTCGCGACGTTTGTCTGCACGGCTTCGTATGAAACATCGCGGTTTTTTACCCTTGGCAAAATGGAGGGTCGCCACCAATGATGAATCGTTGGAAGCGTTTGAGCAGTGGTTAGCGTGGTGCGATGGCGAGCGTTGGGTCGATCCAGTGGATGGTTTTGTCTATTCTGATACGATCAAGCAAGCCGTAAACCAACCACCGTGCAGTTGCTGGGTGGCGGAGCACGGTAAGTTAACGACGGAAAATGATGTGCGTGCTTTTATGGGGCTTTTGCGTTTGCAGCAACCGCGTCTTTTTGTGATTCCGGCTCCGTTTGATAACGTCAGTCTGCTGACGGCACCGATGGCGGTGGGAAATCATTTTGCGAGTATGTTGAGCTGGCTTATGGAATCCGGACGAGGGCATGCGGCATGTGACGAAGCATCCGTTATGGCAAGTTAGTGAGTTGTTTCGATCCTCTCTGCACCTTGCTATAATGGATATACATTGTGTATCCTCATTTGGAGGTGATATGAAACTCAAAGTCTCCGACTGGGGCAACGACCTAAGTTTGAATTACCTGAATACTATCAAAACCGAAGTAGGTAATGTCATTCTTACGCAAAGTAAACCAGTCAGTCTCATTGAAGATCCCTACCTGGAAACAGATGTTGCCTATGTTGTGGTGGCTATTAATCCCTGCTCGCCGCTTATTCGAGAAGTCTCAAAAGGCACCCCTGATGCGTACGCGACGCTTGCAGACGCCAAGGAGGCGGCACGCCAAATTATTCAATCTGCCATAGCAGAAGCTCAAAAATCGTTATCTGAGTTGCGACAACTCGGTATTGATAACATTAGTTATATCACGCTATGAATGAAAAGGTTGAAAACTTACAAAGTTCAGGTTGAGACAAGGCGCCTCAATTCACTTTCCTGGATTTTCCGCTTTTGGCTCTGACTCGATTTTCGGTCTGAACGTACACGGTGTCCGTCGTTGCCATGCTGGCGTGACCGAGATCTTCAGAAAGATCCTTCAAGGCTCGACCGCGCTCGATCTCCATACTTGCGCCGGTGTGACGTAGCCAGTGAGTAGAGGCTTC
>JARRRL010000189.1:0-8417 GCA_037380725.1 Gammaproteobacteria bacterium
TGTCGTCTCTTGTATTGCTTGCACAACTTTATCACGCGCAATCGGTTTTTTATTTTTGTTGCCATGCTCACGCACAACAGCATCAGTGCGTGGAGGCACCACCGGCTCTGCATCGATTGCTTCAATGCGCTCGTAAACTACAGCCTGTATTTGCTGCGGAAGAATCAGGACATCCACCATTTTCTTTGTGTCCACCACTCAACCTAATTGACATCCACAACGATCTATTTCTAGGCTTCGTTAGCTGTTTAATGCATCAACATAACATTAAGATCACCATGACGAAACCTAGAAACTCGCTCATCAGCTTAGATGACACACCTTACTACCACATCGTTTCCCGCTGTGTGCGACGATCATTTCTATGCGGCCTAGACACTTTATCTGGCACGAACTTCGAACATCGCCAAAGCTAGGGCAGTAATCACTGTGTTGCAGATTATTCGATCACAGCCGCCAAAAGACGATCGAAGCAGTCCATGCCTTCATTGACCGTTTCCTCTTGAATGGTGAGTGGTGGCAGGAAACGAATAACATTGCCATAAAAACCACAAGGCAACAATATGAGGCTGTTTTCCTTAGCCTTGGCAATGATTTTTTGGGGTATGTGTCCTTTACCGCCGCCAGACGTTTTTGAAACCATTCGCCAATGGCCAGCGCACGTTCTGGCAGGTTTTCTTCTGCCATGACGTCCAGTACGGCCAGTGCTGCCGCACAGGCTATTGGTGATCCCCCATAGGTACCGCCAAGACCACCCGGTAGGGGCGCGTTCATGATCTGCGCCTTGCCGACAACCGCTGCCAGTGGATACCCCCCGGCAATGCCCTTAGCTAGGGTCGTCAGATCAGGTTCGATTCCCGAGTATTCGGTGCAAAAGAATTTGCCGGTGCGGCCAAAGCCCGTCTGGACTTCATCGGCAATCAGAACGATGCCGTGTTGATCACAATACTGGCGCAGGAACCGCATCAATTCACTGGGGGCTGGGTAAAAACCGCCTTCGCCCTGTATCGGTTCTATGATGATAGCCGCAATATCCTCGACGGCGATGCTGGCCTTGGTAAGCTTGGTGAGCGCCTGAATGGTGTCATCGACGGTGACGCCATGAATGGCCATGGGAAAAGGCAGATGATAGATATCGCCTGGGAAAGGGCCGAAACCCTGCTTATAAGGCAAAATTTTTCCGGTTAAGGCCATGGCCATATTGGTGCGACCATGAAAACCACCGGTAAAGGCCAATACCCCTCTGCGCCCGGTGTGGGCACGGGCAATTTTTACGGCATTTTCCACCGCTTCGGCGCCGGTGCTGACCAACAAGGTTTTCTTTTCAGATTTACCGGGCGCCAACTGATTCAGTTTCTCTGCCAAGGTCACCGCCTGCTCATAGGGATTAATCATCAGGCACGTGTGGGAAAAATTTTCTACTTGCTGTTTCACCGCCGCAATAATTTTGTCGTGGCTGTGGCCGGTGTTGCAAACGGCAATGCCACTGCCAAAATCGATGTAACGATTACCTTCAACATCCCACAATTCAGCATTTTTGGCTCTGGCAACAAAGGCAGAATACACATTACCCATACCACGTGGGAAGGCTTTGTCTCGTCTCGCCTGAAGGCTCTCGTTCGTCTGAGTGTCTCTATTCATGTCTCTATTCATATCCTTATCATGATGCCTTCGTTAATACCGATCATGCCGTATTCCAGTGCCTCCGATACCCGCCAAACACGACCGATATCACGAGCATAGAAATAAGCGGCGAGGCCGAAGTCGGTATCATTCGCGATCGCTATGGCTTCCGCTTCCGTATCAAAGGGAATCAATGGAGCCACCGGGCCGAAAATCTCGTGGCGCGCAATCGGCATACTATTGGTGACATTTGTGAGTATCGTGGGCTGATAGAATGAACCTCCGAGCGCATGACGCTCGCCGCCTACCGCGATTTTGGCACCGGCGGCGACTGAATCTTGGATCAACGTGTCGATATCCTGCAATGCCCGCGCGTGGATTAAGGGCCCGATGACGACGTCTTTCTCAAGACCGTTACCGACCTTGAATTCAGCCACTGCCCCAGCCAATTTCTCTGCAAAGGCATCATGAACACGACGTTGAACCAATATACGATTGCTGCACACACAGGTCTGACCGGCGTTACGGAACTTGGATGCAATAGCGCCTTGCACCGCGGCATCCAGATCGGCGTCTTCGAACACAATAAAAGGCGCGTTGCCACCCAGTTCCATCGACACCTTCTTCACGGTAGAGGCGCATTGGGTGATCAATTGCTTGCCCACCTCGGTAGAACCGGTGAAAGAAAATTTGGCCACAAGCGGGCTTTCCGTCAGCACCTTGCCTATACCGCGCGAATCGGTACCGACCACCACATTGAAAACACCGGCTGGGATTCCGGCCATTTCCGCCAGTTTTGCCAGTGCCAATGCCGATAAAGGGGTTTCCGAGGCCGGTCGGATGACAAACGTACAACCCGCAGCCAGGGCGGGCGCTGCCTTACGGGTAATCATGGCATTGGGAAAATTCCACGGAGTAATGGCCGCCACCACGCCCACCGGCTGCTTGATCACCAGTAAACGGCGGTCATTATTTGGCGCTGGAATGGTATCGCCATAAACCCGCTTAGCTTCCTCGGCGAACCACTCAACAAAGGAGGCGCCATAGCCAACTTCTCCCTTGGCTTCAGCCAAAGGCTTACCCTGCTCAAGGGTCATGATGACGCCAAGATCGTGTTGGTGCACCATCATGAGGTCAAACCATCGACGCAACAGCGTTGCACGCTCAGCGGCGGTTTTACGTTTCCAAGCTGGCAGCGCATCACTGGCGGCTTTGATCGCGGCTTCCGCGTCACCGATACCGCAGTTACTGACTTCAGCAACGGTCTCGCCAGTAGCCGGGTTGGAAACGGTGAATCGTTTACTACTACTTATCCATTGACCATTAATGTACGCATCACTGGCCAGGAGCTCGGGATGAGCGAGTGCAGACATTGAATCCTCCACGAGTTGGTTGAAAGAAGAAACTATTTGAAATCATTTGCCAATGCAGATAAATATTAAACTTTCAAACTTAAGTTTGATACCCATAAAACAAAGATGGGTTCCTCATGAAAAAGTCTTCGGCGTTGCCCAAGCCCGTTTCCGAGTATGATCTGCGCCTACTGCGGGTATTTCGAGTGGTGGTTGAATGCGGTGGCTTCAGCGCTGCCGAACAGGTGCTGAATATATCCCGTTCCACCATCTGCGTACACACATCAGCAACCTGGAAAAGCGCATGAATGTTCGGCTGGCCCGGCGTGGTCGCTTTGGCGTTGCGCTACTTTCATGCTGTGTGCCCCTTTCTCTCTTATCTCAAAGTAGGGGGTGTCTCGCAGGAGCTTGGCACATGGGGAGCAAAACGTTATTGTCCTATGGCTTCTTTGCGTTCTCGTTCATATTCAGTGAATGATTTATTGGCCTTTTCCATACATTCATCATATCGAGATGGAGGAAGTTTGGAACATTTATTTCGATTACTGGCCTGTATACCCTCATACACTCCTCTATTTGAGCAGCTTGATAAAACGAGTAGAGCAAAAAACAATGTGGCGGGACTGAGGGTCAACAAACCATCGCCTTGTAGGGTTTTCAGTGCGGCGATTTCGAGGGCCGAAGATTGGCTTAAGGGAGTCGAGAAGAAGCTCGTGATCGCTCAGTGCACGGATCACGAGACAAATGGTATCGCAAAAGGATGTTGTGGCTCATCTGTATCGTTTAGTGTTTTTTATCAATCAGTTGCCCTCGAGCGTCTTCCACGTTAACGGTGATGTCGATGCCTTGCCGAACACTCTGTGTGACGACGCAAAAGTCTTCGAATTGACTTATGGCTCGCGCTAGGCGCGATTCGTTTACCGATGCGTTACCCAATTTCAGGGTTACATCGATGTGGCTGATGCGCCAGCGACCCTTACTCAGTCCACCGGGTGTCGTGGTAGCCGATTGTGCTCGCGTCATGACGCCTTCGACACGCGCGCTGATCGGACCGGCGTCTTCATTAAATTTGTGGATAGAGAACAATAGACTGGCGGCTAGACAGTTGGCAACAGCAGCGATCAGCAGTTTGCTTGGATTGGGACCGGCATTGTCACCCAAAGGCGGGGGTTCGTCAGTAATGAGTTGACCCGCATCACCGAAGTCCACCTGAAATTGATAACCAGTCATCAGTTTTAGCGTAACGCTGACTTTTTTTGTTTCAATGTCTGGTTTTGTCTCAGTGTCTGGGCCCATGGCATTGTCTGGCGGTGATTGAGGCATGAACAAGCACTCCATTGCTGTGATCGGATGGAAAATCATAACAGTATCAGAGCGGGTTGGCGATCCACTTGGACATAATTGGGGACATCCACGGGATTTCCCGACTGTTTTTCGTTCAGTGGGTTTGCCCCATTACTCTTCGGTGTCCCCGTTTACCCTTGTTGGCTGTCCCGTTACTTTTTGCCGTTACTTTACGGTAAGCTGTTCTTAATAAAATTCAATGTATCTGCGATATCTGCCAATGGAGGTAATTCACCATACACCAAATCCGCAAAGTCACCTTCATAGATCTGTTGAAATTTTGTTGACCACTCGGAGAAGCCAGAGAATAGCGGGGCCTCTATGAGGGGCTTTTCAAGGCAATCTGAATACCCAAAGAAGCCATCTTTTTCATCCTGAATACACGTTTCACACATGACCGAAAACGCATCAGAGCAAAGGAAGTCCTGATATTCTTCAAGACCGAGAATAAAGTGCAGGTCATAAAGGTGGCGTATTCTCTTTGCCAGTGCTGCTACAGGGTCATCTTTATAGCTGTCCTTCACAACGCCCAGAAGCTTTTCAACTAATGTGCGTTTGATAGACAAGACATTAATTTTGAATGGCTGTAGCGCGTATTGCCCAACAATATCGTCAAGGCTTTGCTCAACAAGCACTTCAGCAATAAGAGATTGAATTTCTAGTGGCTCAAACGGCTCGGGCCGGGTAAAGGCATTAACCTCTATCAAAAGCTCCGGGGAAGCCTGCCCGAAATATTCACTTTCAATCTCACGTGGATATTGATAAACAGCTTTTCGGTATTTTGAGCCTTTGCTTGTTCGCTCATCCTCAACCTGTTTCAGGCCAATATTGGTAGCGCTTTCAACATCCTTAAGTAGCTTCTTGCATTTATTGCTCCCTATGTCCCCAGCCATAACAGCAAGATCAATATCCTCTGAGAAGCGCTGGATAAGCTTATAGGCTTTGGAGAGTGATGTACCGCCCTTAAAGACGGCATATGAAGCTAAGTCTGAGCGACTGAGATTTCTGAGGGCATTGGTCACCCAATAATCTTTTTCAACATGAACCTGTGGCAAGCCCATAGCTTGGGAAGTTCCTTCTACAAGGTCCAGAAATGTATCCTTGTCTTCATGTAATTTCATTATTATTGGATATTCCAGTCCTTGGCATCAGGCCATTGATTGGGATCAAGCTCTAATTTATAGGTTGTGGTCGGGTTGAGTGCTTGCTTGAGATTTTGAGGGACAGTCAAGCCCAATGATGTAAAGAGCAGGCCAATCAGCGCTTTTACTTGAGGCCCGTATCCGCGTTCAGCCAAGTTAACAATGCGCTCAAGCTCTTGAACGCTCAATTTACCCATATAGCGCTGCATGGTTTTGAGGGTTTGATTGACACTGGTATCAGAGATTTTCTTGATATCCTGCAACACATCCAAATATTGCAACAAAGGCACATCACCTTCTTCAACGGGCATGCGGGATGGGGTTGTTTTAATGCGGATTGTACCAAAGTCTTTGGTTTGTCTTCCGCCATTATCCAGTGCAAGCGTCACCGTTCGGGGCACTTGGGTGGTCAACCCCAACCGATTAAACAAGGCTGGACCTGTAACATAGCCACGCAATTGGCCATTCTTATAGAGCATGGCGCGGATTAATTCATTATCGGAGGGTTTGCGTACCCCCAATATGCCTTGCTTGGGGATATAGAACTTACCTTTGGAAAGGCGCTTAATCGTCCCTTCTTTGACCAAGCGACTGACCGCTTTCACCACTGCACCGGGCGCACGGTTATACTCAGGTAATTCGCCATAACCGAATACCTGTCCTGCGGGGATTCTCTTAATCCTACTGCCAACAATATGAGCAAAGTTCACATATGCCTCCGTTACCTTGTCTAGGTTAGCAAACGCACCCACTCTTAATCAAGTTTTATATGCTAAAAACATGACAACCTTGCTCGCAGTAACCTATGCCAACCTCATGCGAGACACCCCTGCTTTATAAGAGTAACGCAATGCCAAAGTAACCTATTGATTTTACTGATGGCATCCAAGACGGGACATCCCCGGCCCAAGACGGGACATCTCAACCCCCAGACGGCAACTCCAGACGGCCAACTCCAGACGGGACATCCAAGACGAGACGCTCATTCTTCAACACCCACCACTCGCTCCCCCAGGCTCACAAGTGCTCGATTGCTCAATTGAACGTGTGCACACGATCTTGTAAGATCAGAAAAACAGCAGGGTTTTTCATCTTGCTTTTTAAGCTGGTTGATATTCGCCACTATCTGTTTTAAATTTCAGTAACTGGATATAAATACAACTAAATGGCATCTAAGTTAATGAATTCGCTGTCCTTGCCGCCATGGCCTAAAAGGCTGAACCAATTTATCTAAGGATGGGATACATTCTCCCTCACGGTCGGGATTGAAAAGCGGCAAGTCTCCAATTGAGCAAATATCAATCTCAATATTGTCAGGAGATAAAACCTGCATTGCTTCAATGGCGGCTGTGTTGTAAGAGGCTTCTCGCAAACTCCCTGACAAGGCCAATATTCTAATCATTTCCATCCGGTACGCACTTCCTACTGGGAAAACTTAACGCTTTTGTAAAAGGCGCAAAGGAGCGCCCTTTTGACAAACTTGTTATGATTTTGACTTTAATGGAAACCGTTCAGGATGCTCAATCATTTCCTTAGTCAGATCAACATCAATTTTTGCCCAATAGAAGTGTCCAGGAGATTGCTCCTCAACATCTATTATATCATTTACCGTTTTATCTTTAAACCAAGGAAAATCATTATAAGATAAAAACATCTCCTCATTACCCGCAAAAAGCCAAATACCATGTGCCGAGATGTTTGTTACCTCAACTTCCGAAGTGTTGTTCCCATGCGCTAACGAGCTCATCATAATGATCCTCTACAAGAGATTCGATTTCTTTCAATTGCTTTCTAGTGTATTTATAATTTTTAGCTAGCTCTATCTCAGGCGAAAGCCAAAACTTCGCTTCTCCATCGCAAGATACTACATGCACATGCTTTCGTTCTTCTTCTCTAGAAAAGAAAAAGAATCTATAACCTTTTTCTCTAAATACTGTTGGGCTCATAATTTTCTCTTAGACCAGAATCTTAACAGTTTATTCATCGTCGGATTCGCCCCTTATTCCGGAGCATAGCATCTTTAAGTTTACGTTAGAATCTCATAAAAACATTTTCTATTCAACTAATTATAGCATCTACTCTTATCTCACCAACCATCATCAGCTCCCTGAAAAAGCGTCAAATCCGACGGTGATCCCAGATATTCAGTTCTTTCAGACGCATATTCCGGTAAATATCCGGGATATGCGTCGCGTCTTGTCAATCGGTGTTTGTCAATAAAGTTGTCGCGTCCATTAATCTAGCAGCCCTGGAGTTTGGCCCTTGGCCGTCTGATGTTCCTTCGGTGGATTCAGCCAGACTTCCTCCACTCGATTCCAGTTTCGAGTCTTTCCTGACCAACGCGCCGGATGGCGCTGTTTCGCCGCCGCATAAACCACTTCCCGCCGCTTGAGAATGTTTTCGTCCTCGCCACGGTGGCGCTCATTCGGTATCACATAGCGTATGGCACTGTGACGATGCTCACCGTTGTACCACTGTAAAAGCTGTGCCCCCATTCCCGAGCAGCTTCGAGACTCTCGAAAGGTTTGTTCGGATACGTCGGCGTGTACTTCAACGTCCGGAAGAGACTCTCCGAGTACGGGTTGTCGTCACTTACCGACGGTAGGTTGAATGAGGGCACGATACCATGCTTCTGCAGTGTTACCAGCATCGTCGCTCCCTTCATTGGGCTACCGTTATCGGCGTATAACACCAGTCCCTCCTCCTCTCAGGGCTGTCGTCTCAATGACCACGACCAGTTTGCTTTCTCCATTCCAGTTCTCGGGATTCTTCGGATCTGCAGGCACTGCTTTCCCCTGATGACGTAATTGATCGCGTCAATTGTAAAGGGTCTGCTCCGAGATGCCCAGCTCTCGACTGATCCGGGCTACCGATGGGGCATCAGAGAATCCAGAGAATCACCATTTTCTTTGTGACCACCACTCAACCTAATTGACATCCACAACGATCTATTCTA
>JARRRL010000190.1:0-4928 GCA_037380725.1 Gammaproteobacteria bacterium
CACACAAGCGGAACACACACAAGCGGAACACACACAAGCAGAACAAAAGCAGGACGCGTCCAGTACATTTAATCGTGATCGTGATCGTGATCGTGATCGTGATCGTGAGGGGGCGCGCGACCTTGAGAGTATCCTGGAAGCAGCGGTGACAAAAGATGACTCGCCTCAAGGGGAGTCCAAGGCCAAGGGCGCGCTGACTGCCGCTGAGCAGGGTGATAAAAAAGGGTCTTTTTCGTTTGGGCAAGCGCAATGGCTGGCGAAACGGGCGTACGCAGCGGCGCAGAATCTTTTCAAAATGAATTTGGCAGTAACGAATGTAATGGGTTCGACGCCTTTGCTGGCGGATGGGTCTTTGGCAGCAGCAGGGGGGCTGTCTCTGGTTGATGCGGTGCTGGCGGAAGACGGCGCGCAATCGGAATTGGATGACGCGCAGTCCTTGACGGAACTGGAAGTCATCCAGGCATTGGACGATTTTCAAAAAGATGTGGTGACGCTGGATGCGATGGATCTGGATGTGTTTGATGAAGATCTGTTGGCGTTCATGAAGAATCGATACGGTGCGGAAAAGCACTGGAATCGGTCGCAGGCCAATGTGTTGGCGCTGACCAAAAAATTATTTACTTTATTGGAAAAAAACGTACACATTGGAGATCGTGCACGGTATTACCTGTCGAAATTATCGATTCCCACATTCAAGGCGCTGGTGCTCGATTCGGATGTGTTGTTGATGGAAGACGCGCCGGTGCGAACAGCCCTGGACTTATTGGCTAAAACGGGATTAAAAGGCGCCGTCATTAATCGGGTTCAGGATGAGCGAATTCACAAAAGCATCAACGGGATCCTCACCGAATTTCGTCGGGATGTGACTGTATTTCAACCGTTGATTGAACACTTGAAAGAAGTACAAAAACAACAGGTCTGGTTTTTTGAGCGCAACATTGAGCGACTGCGTGAAACCTGTGAAGGGCAGTATCGTATTACGGTGAATCAGCATAAAGTTGACGAGGCCATCAACGTGCGTTTAGCGGGACGGACGGTACCCAAGGTGGTGCGTAAATTGGTGGACTGTGGTTGGCGGGATTTGATTTATTTCTCGCTGATGAAAGAAGGTGAAAACAGCAAAGCGTGGGACGTGTCTCTGGTGCTGCTGGAGGATTTGATTCGATTTCTCAGTAGTAAAAACATTCGCTTGGATGCTTTGCGGATGATGCCGGATAAAATGATGCGATTAATCGAGCGTGGCTTGTTAAAAGTGACCACGCCGCAAAACGCGCATCAGCAAAATGAACTCATTCCTCAATTAAAATTACTGCTGTCCCGCCGCGTGCACCCGACGCCGGAAGATTTTGAATCTTGGGAAGGCACCCGGGTGCGCCCGCAGGTATCGATGAATACGTCGAATGCCTTGCGGATTAACGTCAGCGCCGTTACTGAAATCGACGAGTGGTCGAAACCGCATTTGGAAAAATGGTTACATCGTGCGGATGGGCTGGCCTTGGGCTGTTGGCTTGATTTTCGTCTGACAGCGGGTGGGCGAATGTCGGGTCGATTACTGTGGCGAGCGGAAGACGATTCTCGCTTGGTGTTCGTGAATCGCCAGGGTATGAAGTTGGCGGATGTGTCGTTATCCGAGTTGGCGGAAGGCTTGCACTCCGGAAATATTTTGATTTTGTCCACCGATGCGGAACCTGCTATTGAGCATGGTTTGAATAGCATGATCCAAGATGTGTATTCAGCATTAGCACATGAAGTGGCGCGGGATGAGCTGACGCAAATGTTGTCGCGACGGGAAATTGAGTTATTGGTGAAACGTCACTTAGAGGAAGTACATGCGGGAGAACTGGAGTTTTTTGTTGTTTGTGTGCGTGTGGATCATTTGGCCAGTATCAATGACTCGTATGGGTATGAAGTGGGCGATGTCGTTTTGAAGCAGTTAGCGGAGCGACTGTTCGATGTGGGCAAAATGGATGAAAGTGTCGGGCGCAGCAGTGGAACGGATTTTGTAATGTTGCTGTCGAACGTGTCGCTGACGGCGGCGCGCAACGAGGCGGAGCGCGTGCTGTCGTCGGTCATGTCGTTTCGGTTTGAGTGGGAAAACACGCAATTGATGGTGGGAGCGAGCGTGGGAGTTGTCGAGGTGGATAAGCAGTATCAATCTGTGGATTCCATTTTGATGGACGCACAATCGGCGTGTTTAACGGCGCAAGAGAGTGGCGGAAACCGGATTCACGTCCATCAGCGTGGTGAAAAATCAGCGCAGCGTCAGCAAGGGGGTATCGCCTGGGCCAGTAAAGTGGAGACCGTGCTCGCGCACAATCAGTTGCGTTTGCAAGTACAGAAAATTGAACCGACCCACGTGGCACATCAGTCCAACGCCGATTTACAACTGCCGCATTATGAAGTGCTGATTGGATCGGTGGGCGAAAACAGCAGCTCAGTTGTCGATTTTATTGCGGCGGCAGAGCGGTATCGACGCATGAGCCACGTGGATCGTTGGGTGGTGGCAGCTGTCTTTGATTGGATGTGTACGCATCGCGATTTTATGAATCAAATAGGTGGTCTGTCGATTTCGATTTCGGGCAATTCCATGAATGACAGCGATTTCATGGATCATTTGTTTGAGATGTTTACCTCACGGCAAGTACCGTGCAACAAAGTGTGTTTTGAAATTACCGAAACGGTGACCCTGTCCAGTTTGAACGATACCATTGACTTTATGACGGAAATGAAAAATTTGGGTTGTTTGTTTGCCATGGATGATTTTGGATCGGGGGTGTCTTCGTTTTCGTATTTGAAACATTTGCCAGTGGATTATTTGAAAATCGACGGTTCGTTTGTGAAGGACATGAAAGATTCGCGACGCGACATGGCGATGGTGAAATCCATCACGGATATGGGGCATTTGTTGGGCAAAAAAGTGATGGCGGAAAACGTGACGGATGCCAAAACGTTGGAGCTGTTGAAATCGGTGGGGGTTGATTTCTGTCAGGGCGCTTACGTTGAAGAACCCATATGGCTTGATGAGTGGCTCGACAATTCATCGGGCAATTCATCAGACCATTCAGCGATAGACGTGAACTCGAAGTCGACTATTCCCTTAGGGCAGAAAGGTGTTGCGTAATCGTGTTGCTTGAAGCGTGAACACTATCTGTTATCTTTACTCGGATTTTTACCTGGATTCGGCGCTTACCGAGTGTAAAAACAGGATTTGATAACACGCCACTGGTCGCGGCGCTTGTGTTTCGATACAATTCTCTCGTTTTTGTGATGGTTTGGTTCACAATATGGCTTGAGAGTTGATATGAGTCGTTGCCGTCTTTTGATACAAGAGTTAATACAAAAGTTAAGGCGGGGGTCTTGGCGCACTTGCTTGTTATGGGTGTCGTGCGGACTGATGTTGTCCGTCGTATTGATGGGCTGTCGAGATCGCGCTGCGAAGCACGGAGTTCTCATTGATAGCGCTGTTAAAGGCGTGGAATGGGAGTCGGAAGGTGTTGTGGGGGTGACCGATGCGGAAGGTCGGTTTGAATACACCGGCCACAATGCGGTACGGTTCTTTATTGGTAAAGTGGAATTGGGGGAAGTGCCCGGCGATTCGATCATTACACCGCTGGATTTAGCGGGTGCAGACAGTATCGAGGATGACGTGGTGACCAATATTGCGCGTTTGTTGCAATCTTTGGATGATGACATGAATCCGGATAATGGCATCGTCATCACCCCAGCGGTGCGCGAAGCGGCGGCGGCGCTTGTCATGCCAATTAATTTTGATCAATCGGTAACGGATTTTGGCGGGGATTCCCTCGTTTCTGACTTGGTGAATGTGGCTAAAGCCAATCAGTCGACCATGGAAATTGTGACGGCAGAGGCGGCGCGGGCCCACTTGAGTGATTCGTTGAAAGGTGTGATTGATCTTGATAACAATGAACCACTGGCGGACGCCGGTGTGGACCAAACGGTTTCGCCTGAAGAACGTGTGATTTTGAAGGGAAAAGCGAGTAATCCGACGGGACAAATTGTGGATTTCCAGTGGGAGCTGATTGATGCCGACCCGACGCTGGACAACGACGTAGTCTTACTGCGTCCTGGTCTGGATGAAGCTGATGAGGAATTAACCTTGCTCTCGGTAACGTTTACAGCGCCACTTGTTACAGAATCAACCGAACTTTCATTTCGGTTTACCGTCGAAAACAACAACGGTCTGACAGCCTCAGACACGGTATCGGTTACGGTTGAACCGTAAGCGCGGTGGAGAGCATGTGAAGGACAGCGTGTCGGGATACGGCGCTGGCGGTGAGCCATTCGAAACAAATAAATTTTTCATGTTCAAATGTCTGTAAAGCAAAGAGGTGAAATGGAATGATGACGCGACAAAGCGGGAATCGATCAGCAGTGGTTCCAGAAAATGGATGGGGCATTGGGACTTTAAATGGTTTGAAACGTTGTGTGATGAGCAGCGTATTGGTCTCCAGTGTTTTGTTCAGCATAGGCTGTACAGCTGAGGATGCCGTGTCTGAACGTACGGACGAGCTTTCGGCACCAGTTGCGGAAGATAAAGCTGTTGTGCAAGATAAAAAGGCTTCACCTCATGCGGGTATGGATAATCCATTGACCCTTGCTGCTGCCGAGACGCGGTTTGAGGAAGGCAAGCATTATGAAAAACTGAAAGGTGTGCCGCAGTATATTCCATCGGAAAAGGTGCAGGTGGTGGAATTCTTTTCTTATGCGTGCCCCCACTGCTATCGCATGGAATCCACTTTATCTAAGTGGCACGAGCACATGCCCTCGACCATTGAGTTCGAGCGTGTGCCTGCGTTTTGGAATCCATACTTTCAGATGGTAGCGCAAGCGTATTACACCATGCATATTATGCAGCTTGATGATCGCGTCCACGCACGGCTGTTTGACGCTATTCATAAACAACGTCG
>JARRRL010000191.1:0-9589 GCA_037380725.1 Gammaproteobacteria bacterium
TCACGCGTTGCAAGGTGACGCGCGGGTGCGCCATTAAAATTTTTATCAATTCAGATCCGGTATAGCCCGTCGCCCCCACAATTCCAACACGCAGTGTAGGCGCAGCATCACCCACTGTTTGATGATCCATTGCGCTAAAAGCTGGGCTGTTGGCGTCATCACCAAGCCCAGGATTTTCCTCCGCCATACTCTCCAACCTCTCTATCACCAAGCACCATGAAACGACGCGTTTACATACCGATCTTACGCACCTGTACTAGACTATATACGAAAGCTAATCGGCTGTAGCATACCAAAAAAACCACCGTCCACCACAATCGAACATACGACAGTACGCACCGTGAACGGATGACGACGCACAGCACACTCAACAGATACTGAAAACTTATGATGGATGATGGACAAATCGGCATTGACCAAACATCGTAGCCAAACAACGTAAAGGGAGTCCGGTGTGGGACAAAAAACGCGTGTCATGGTTGTCGACGACAGCGCTCTTATGCGCAATGTACTGACCAGACTACTTGAAACTGATGCAGACATCGAAGTTGTCCACGCCGCCAAAGACCCCATTGACGCTCAAGCCGCGCTCGAAAAAAAGCACCCCGATGTCATCACACTTGATATCGAAATGCCCAAAATGGACGGCGTTACATTCCTAAAAAAGTTTATGAGCACGCAACCAACACCAACCATCATCATCAGTTCACACGCCGAGACTGGTAAAAAAATTACCATTGAAGCACTGGAAGCGGGTGCCGTTGACATCATCACCAAGCCCAAAGTTGGCGTCGCTCGTCATTTGGAGTCCGTCGCAGAAGACATCATTCGCCGTGTGAAGTCCGCAGCGCGCTCCAATGTTAAAGCCATTAACATTCCTTTTAACACCTCGTCGAGTCGCACGATTGATAACAACTCGACAAAACAATACAGAACAAGCCATCAAATCATTGGCATCGGCGCTTCCACCGGTGGCGTCGAGCAATTAGCACGCATATTACCGATGTTCCCCCTCTCTTCTCCAGCAATTCTAATTTGTCAACATATGCCAGAGGGCTTTACCAGTACCTTCGCCAAACGATTAAACAGTTTGTCACAAATTCGGGTAAAAGAAGCCGAAGACGGGGACCGGATCGAACCAGGCACCGCATTTTTGGCTCCCGGCGGAACGCGCCATATGCAAGTCAAACACGTTGGGAACATGTACCATGTGGTCTTAACGGAAGGCGAAAAAGTCTCATTTAACCGCCCATCCGTAGACGTGCTCTTTGAATCCATCGCCAAGCAAGTGGGCTCAAACAGTGCCTGCGTACTCATGACGGGTATGGGCAGAGATGGCGCACAAGGTTTATTAAAATGCCGTGAGAACGGCGGCAAAACGTTCATCGAAAATGAACGCTCGTGTGTCGTCTTTGGAATGCCTGGCGAAGCGCAACGACTCGGCGCAGCCAGTGATGCGCTGAATCTCGAGCAAATACCAAACAGACTCTTAGCCGCTTTAAACCGAGACAAATTAAAAACAAATTAAAGACAAATAAAAAGTACGCCAAGCGCCTGCGTCCTTTCCACCGCCAAGCTGTAATGCCGTAATGCTGTTCGTTTCAGCCAAACTCGTGTTAAGCTGCAACAACTGCGCCTTGATAGCGTCTTTCACGACGTAGCTATTAACACCTCAACACAACGGCGCCCAAAATAACAGGTATATCAGCGTAGTCGGTGAACAGTGTGTGCAGAGCCTGTGCGACGGTGTGGCTGTTGATGAGACCGAGAAACGTTTTGCGGCGGATCAAAACACAAAGAGCCATGTGTATTTTCGCTGGCTGAACGAGGCACCCATTTTACTGCTCGTCGCCATTGTCATTCTGGTTATTGTACGCCCCAGTTTTAACCTGTGAATACTTGATTCCCTCGCGAGATGAGCCTATGACAACCGCACTCTCAACGCATTTATCGGAAGCATCTCCCCCCATCGTCATGTGCTTTTCGGGCCTTGACCCCACTGGGGGAGCGGGCATTCAAGCGGACATCGAAACGTGTTTGACACTTGGAGTCCATTGCACCCCTATACTCACCGCGTTAACCGTGCAAGATACCCGTAACGCATCACACTCTGAAGCGGTGAACCCAAACACACTGATTGCTCAAGCCCGCGCTGTGCTGGAAGACATCCCCGTTAACGTCTTTAAAGTCGGTCTCATCAACAGCCACACCGTCGCACAGGCTCTGCACACACTGTTCACCGACTACGCTGATATACCTGTTATTTTTGACCCCGTGCTCTCCGCTGGTGGTGGACACCCATTTGGCAATGAACAACTGATTGAACAGGTGCGCACATTTCTATTACCTCATACTCATTTGTTACTGCCCAACATCGACGAAGCAAAAAAACTAGCACCCGAAGCCGATACCTTGGAAGCCTGCGCTCACGAACTCATGGACTCAGGCTGTGAATACGTTCTCATTACCGGCACACACGCTCACTCTACGAAGATTGAACATCAGCTCTATGGCCACAATCAGCTAATGCAAAGCTTCGATTGTGAACGCCTACCCAACACGTACCACGGTTCAGGCTGTACACTCGCCAGCGCTGTCGCCTGCCACCTCGCACACGGATTGAATATCACGCAATCTTGTCGAGAAGCGCAAACTTTCACATTTCGCACTTTAAAACACGCAAAACGACTGGGAATGGGACAGCTCATTCCGCACCGAGCCGCTATCCACGCCACCACCAGGTAGCCTCGCTGAATGAAGTCAGCGTTTTTAAGCAACAGGCGCATAAAGCAAAACTCAGTGCGTCACCGCACTCCACTTTCCTGCCTCAACTTCCCTGCCTCAACTTTCGCTGCTGATACCAGTGCAAAAATCGTTTCGCAACGATCTCAGTCGCCTGCGCGACAGAGGTATTCGGATCCGGCTGCGCCGCTGAAAGCGCCTCAAAAGGTGGCTGTAATCGCTGCTGCTGCACCAGTGTCGACACTTGCGTCATGCGTTGACCCGCATAGCCGCAAGGATGAATATCCAGAAAAGGCGCTAAATCCATCGCTACATTGAGCGCAATCCCATGATAACTGACCTGCCGTACTCCCGCTCGCTTGCAACGCAAACCCAAAGACGCCAGTTTATATCCATCGACATAAATACCCGGTCGATTCGGATCGGCCTGCGCACCGGTGATGCCCCACGCTTCAAGTTGCTGTAATATCAAACGCTCCAGTTCATGGACAAACCCAGCGCCGCTCAGCGATAAAGGGTGCAAATTTATCAAGGGGTACATCACGAGCTGACCGGGACCATGATAGGTCACGTCTCCACCCCGATCGGCGTGCACAATTGGAATACCCACTTCGCGCAACAGACCAGCGCGTAGTCCACGCGTCCCCAAGGTATAAACCGGATGATGATGCAGGCACCACAGTTGATCAGCCAAATTGGGATCCGCCAGCATCTGTTGAACTCGTGTCTTCATCGCCAACCACACAGAGCGATAATCGCACACACCGAACCACTTAATTTCTAAGTCCGTGTCCGCCTGCAAAACAACAGATCCATTTATTAGCGCTGATTCATCCTCCTCATTACTCATTACTCGAAGACCGCCTCACACTGTTAGCAAACGCAAGATCTATAAACTCCACACAATTGCTTCGTGGGCATTTAAATCCCGATACACACCTTCTACCTGCGATTTATTTTCAAAAACCAAGGTGGCCGTAACGGATGTGTAATTGCCTTTGCCGCTTGGCTTGAGAGTCACAGTACGCGCATCAAAATTCGGTACGTAACGCCGCACAATTTCTGAAACGATATCCGCCAAGGGCGCATGCGAATGGCCGATCGTTTTCAGCATATACTCCATGGGAAAATCCCATAATTCTTCAGTAATACTCATGATGTTCACCCCACCAGTAGCGCCATCATTCCATCCATTCCAGAAAACGTAAATTCACCCAATGATAAAGCCGCCTAAACAAGCCGCCATCGACAATGGTTTCTAAGGCAACCAAATCGCGCGACGCGACCGGTTTACCTTCCACGCTCAGCTCAAAGCTACCCATCACATCACCACGGTTTATCGGTGCTTGAATATAGCGATCAATATTAATAGATGCTTCCAGCTGATCCATTTTCCCGCGCGGCACCACCACCGTCAAATCATCCGCCAGTCCCATCGCCAACTCTTCCGTTTCGCCCATCCACACACGCTGCGTATGTATGGGATCCAAAGCTTGATATGGCGTGACAACCTCAAAAGAACGAAAACCATACTTTAACAATTTCTGACTTTCTCGTGCACGCGATTGCGCCGAATCCGCCCCCATGACCACAGCAATCAAGCGCATACCGTCTCGCTGCGCCGACGAAACCAAACAATATCCCGCATCATCCGTATGACCCGTTTTTACGCCATCCACCGTTGGATCGCGCCACAACAACAGATTGCGATTCTGTTGACGGATATTATTATAAGTGAATTCTTTCTCTCTATAGATTTTATAATGTTCTGGGAAATCAAAGATAAGCGCTTTCGCTAATTTGGCCAAATCGAGCGCCGTGGTATAGTGATCTTCCACGGGCAACCCGGTAGAGTTACTGAAGTGTGAATCCGATAAACCGATCAGCTTCGCGTATTCGTTCATCAGATTCGCAAAAGCTGACTCACTGCCCGCGATGTGCTCCGCCATCGCCACACTGGCGTCATTACCGGATTGAACAATAATACCATGCAATAAATCGGTAACTGGCACGCGCGTGCCCTCGCGCACAAACATCCGCGACCCTTCTTTGTGCCACGCGTTGACGCTAATGGGCACCGCATCTTCTGTGGTGATTGTGCCACGTTTTAACTCACTGGCAATCACGTAACTGGTCATGATTTTGGTCAAACTGGCGGGGGGTAAACGCACTTCTGATCGATATTCCAATAACACCGTATCGCTCTCTGGCTCAAACAACACGTAGGACGTAGCCGCAATATCGGGCGCACTTGGCATCAAATCAGCGAGTTCGGCGACACTTGCAGCGGACCAGCCCAACACACACACACCCAATACATATAGCCAGGAACGAAACCAGAGGGAACCCGAAATACCGATTCGCTTCATAACATTCACACGCGCCTCTCTCACACATTCGCCCGCCTCACACGTGTATTGATCCGGCGCTCTTGCACTCATATTCTCACCCCCTACTATTTACCACCTGAACCGTAGACAGATTACACCGCTATAAACAAACCTCTGCCCGAAGACGGCGTATTCCAAACACTAACCGACCTTACGACTCGCGCGCAAGGTTTCCGCCAACTGATACACGGCCATCGCGTACAAACGCGAACGATTGTATCGTGTTATAACATAAAAATTTTCAAAACCAGCCCAATACTCCGGTCCCTGATCCGTTTCGTAGCGCAGCAGCGTCACCGGCGTCTTCCCCGGCACCTCATCCACACCATCCAACCCTAAAACACGCATATCCTGAGCACGCCAGGTGGGTTCAAGTTGACGGTTCGCTTGAACGGCAATGTCCGCTTCCTTCACCCCAGCTCGCAGCGAAAGCGGTCGAACCACCACCCGCTCCGCTTGCCAGCCATGACGGTGAAAATAATTACCCACACTGCCCACGGCATCGTCCACCGAATTGATCAAATCCACCTTTCCATCTCGATCAAAATCAACCGCAAATTGTCGATAACTGCTGGGAATAAACTGTGGATACCCCATTGCCCCGGCATACGAACCCAGCACATTCGGTGACAACACGCGGGCTTTATTCAACACTAAAAACTGCTCCAATTCATTTCGGAAAAAAGCAGAGCGCGGCGGATAGCTGAACGCCAGTGTTGACAGCGCCTCAATAACGGGAAACTTTCCTTTAAAATTCCCATATCGCGTTTCCACACCAATGATGGCCACCATGATTTCAGCGGGCACTCGATACGTTTGAGCGGCCTGCGCCAACACGTCCTCATGCTCAGCCCAGAACGCCAAGCCCCGTTTAACGGACGTTTCATTTATAAAAATAGGACGGTATTCAGACCACGTTTTTGTTTTTTCCGCTGGACGTTCCATCAACGCAATAATATCGTCGCGCTGGTCAACTTCCGAAAACAGGGCAATCAAGTCCATTCGATCCCAGTGATGGGCTTGTTCCATTTCGCCTAAAAACTGTTGAAACTGAGGATGTTGCAAGTAATTCTTCCCCCACGCAGCGGACGTCGTCAAGCCCAGCGCCATCACAATACAGCACATCACTCCGTGGCAAGCTCCCACCAATCTTCCTCGCACGCTGTACGTCTTCATCTCAAATACTCCATTTTTGTACTTTGATTACGATTGCTCTACGATCCCAGCATTCCTGTTCAAACCCAGTATTCCTTTCCAGACCCACTACTTTGGTGCGTATGCACCGACATTAATATCCCGAAACCCGCTAACAAAGTCACCACAGACGTACCCCCATAGCTGACCAAAGGCAGCGGCACGCCCACGATAGGCAAAATCCCGCTGACCATCCCGATGTTTACAAACACGTAAACAAAAAAGATTAACGTCAAAGCCCCTGCCAACAAACGACTGAAGGTATCTTGTGCTTGAGCCGCAATGTACAAGCCACGCAACACCAACAGCACATACAACGCCAGCAACACCAGCGCACCTTTGAAACCAAACTCTTCTGTGAAAACCGCAATAATAAAATCCGTCGAACTTTCTGGCAGA
This sequence comes from Gammaproteobacteria bacterium, assembly GCA_037380725.1. GTDB lineage: Bacteria > Pseudomonadota > Gammaproteobacteria > Pseudomonadales > JANQJO01 > JARRRL01. Next base: position 6,726 of record JARRRL010000191.1, read on the forward strand.
AAATCCAACTGCGATTGCGTCCCGTGTTGGTAGCCTTTTCCAGACAGACCACCTGAACCAATCGCAATCTTTGACTGAATGATATTCCACCCCGACGCCAATGGTTCGCGTTCTGGATTCAGAAACGTCAACACGCGTTTGCGCTGATAATCGTGCATGTAGAACGTCCACAACGCTAGACTGGCGGGCACGCTCACCACCGCAGCGCTCACCAAATATTTCCAATGCATCCCCGCCAACAACAACACCAGCATACCCGACGTAGTGATCAACAGCGCGGTCCCCAAATCGGGCTGTCGAGCGATCAAGACACCCGGCAAAAAAACCAACATGATCACCGCCACCACACGCTTTCTCGGGGGCGGTAAAATCGTATCCGCCAAATACCAGGCCGCCATCATGGGTACCGCTAATTTCATGATTTCCGAGGGTTGAAAACGCGGCAAACCCGGTAGCCCCAACCAACGCTGAGCGCCATTCGCACCCACACCAACGAACAACACCGCCACCAGCAGGCATAAACCCACACAATAAACCAACGGGGTCCAGCGCTGATAAAAGGCTGGAGGGATCTGCGCGCACAGTAACATCACCGCAAGCCCCATACCAAAATGCACCGCTTGGCGTAACACAATACGTTGCGAACCTCCGCTGGCACTGTACAAAGTCACCAAACCGATTCCCATTAAAATCAACAACAACAAAAGCAAGGTGGCGTCCACGCGTAACCATGCCGCATTCATCCCCCGCTCGCGACGCCCCCAGGGCACACTTCTGGAAAAATCCCATCCAGACATACTGGCGCTACCCCCCTGAGCCCAAAGACACCGCGTCACGCGATCCTGTCGTTCCCAACAAATACGCATCCATAACGGCTCGAGCCACAGGCCCTGCTGTACCCCCACCACTGCCACCATTTTCCACAATCACCGCCACCGCAATGAGTGGATTATCAACGGGGGCAAACGCCACAAACAAGGCATGATCGCGATACCGTTCGGCAATCGCTTCGGCGTCGTATTTTTCCCCTTGCGGGACACCCAGTACTTGTGCCGTACCGCTTTTTCCCGCAATTTTGTAGGCGGCGTCCTTCCCCAAGCGCCGTGCCGTACCCCGCGGACTGTGCACCACGTCCTCCATCGCTTGGATAATCCGTGCTCCATTCTCTTCCCGCCATGGCGCCCGCCTTTGCGAAACATCAGCGGAATGCTCACGTCCATCCACATCATTTAATATCGACTCCGACCACACTGGCAACGTCGGCGCTTCTCGCCAAAGACGGGGTCGCGAGGTTTGCCCTTCCGTCGCCAACACCGCAATGGCATACGCCAATTGCAGTGGAGTCGCCAACATAAAACCTTGGCCAATACCGGTAATTAAGGTTTCTCCGGGGTACCACACCTGCCCTCGACTGGCGCGTTTCCAAGCACGCGATGGCAAAATCCCCGAACCCTCGCCACCCAAATCGATTTCCGTCTCTTGCCCCAAACCGAACAGCGACAAAAAATCGTGCATGGCGTCAATCTCCAAACGGTGTGATAATTCGTAAAAATACGTATCACAGGACTGCACAATTGCGCTGTGCATATCCACCCAGCCATGGCCGCCCTTTTTCCAATCGCGATACTGATGATCTCCACCTTCCAACTGATAAAAACCGGGATCCCACAATCGGTATTCCCAATTGGCCACCCCCCGCTCAAGCGCCGCCAAGGCCACCAACGGTTTAATGGTCGAACCCGGCGGATACTGTCCTTTGAGCGCCCGATTATACAGCGGTCGATCTTGGGTTTGATTCAGCTTGTTATACGTTTGATGATCGATGCCTTGAACAAACAAATTGCTGTCAAAGCTGGGCGTACTCGTCATGGCCACAACACCACCCGTTGGCAGCTCAATCGCCACCACTGCACCCCGTCGATCCCCGAGCGCTTCTTGGGCAACCCGTTGTACCGTTGTATCCAGAAATAACGACAAGTTTTGTCCAGGTTGCGGATCAATGCGTTCCAACACACGAGAAATGCGTCCCCGCGCGTCACTCTCTACCCGTTCCGATCCGACCGTACCCAACAAACGCGATTCATAAAAACGTTCCAGTCCAATTTTTCCAATGTGTTGCGTTCCGGCGTACGCGGCCTTGTCAATCTTGGCTTCTTCCCGCTCATTAATACGTCCCACATACCCCACAACGTGCGCCGTCAGCTCTGCCAAGGGGTAATGGCGTATCAATTCAGCCTCCACATCCACGCCCACCCATTTATGCTGATTCACCGCCAATCGTGCCTGTTCTGCTTCATCAAGATCAAAGCGCAGCGGCACCCCTTCCCCCAGGCGACGCGTTCGTTGAAGGCGCGCCTCGAAACGTTGTTTATCGGTTTCCAACACCGTCACCAAGGTTTCCAGTTCCGCCAAGGTCTTGGTCAAGTCTTCTATTTTGTTTGGGTGCAGAACCAATGTGAAACTGGGACGATTTTCCGCGAGCAGCACCCCATTTCGATCAAAAATCAGTCCGCGTGTCGGCGAAATGGGTTGCAGCTAAATGCGATTCTCTTCCGAAGCGGTGGTAAAACGCTCATATTGAAAAATTTGTAAATACGCTAAGCGCGCCACCAGTATCACACACGCCAACACGACGATACAGGCCGCAACAACGAGCCGATTCTTAATCAGAATGGCTTCCCGTTGTTGGTCTTTCAATGTAATCGGTTTGTTCAAAAAAACCTCGACATCACCGCATCAGCAAACACGCGACTAATTCACACGGCTTAAATTGAAGAAAGAGTAACCGCATGAATTTTCAATGTCCACCGTTGCTGGGTCACTCCATCAAATTGCTATACACGACATTCAGGCTTCCCACTGAC
>JARRRL010000192.1:0-4918 GCA_037380725.1 Gammaproteobacteria bacterium
GTTTGCTGGTGGCTGGCCCTCTTGGTTGGGCTATTTTGGGTGGTATTTTTGTATTGAGTTTGGGAGTGGGGTATAAGGCTGGTAGTCTCGCCGATTCTGCTGGACAGAATCTGGCTGATGGAATTATGAATAGGTGATGGCGTGCAGTTTACTACTGAGAATGTGTTCTAGTCTTGCTTTTTGATTACCTGTGTAGCGATGGCAATTAGTTGGATATCCTTTTCTCGAATTTCAATGGCGCGAATGGAGCGAGAGATGAAAGCGGATGGTCTCCCAAGGCCTTGCAGTTGGGATGGCGTTGGTGCACGCGCCATTTGGATGGCTTGGGTTATCGCGCTACCGATCGGACCATTTAATGTAATTAATGATCCTTCGATTGATGTTCCAACTGTTCGGAAATACGCTACTTCTAGGGATAAAATACGTGCTGTAGCTTTAATGGTTTCCGGTTATTCATTTTTGTTTGTTGTGCTAGCTGGTGTAGCACTTGGGATAGTTGAAACATAGTTTTCAGAAAGTGCATGGTTTTGGTCTGCCTGGAAACTGTTCGGCAACAAACGGCAAACGGGACACCACCATTCCCTCCACCTCTAACTCAACACACAAAATACATACAGAAAATCAAAAAATTTTTTGTGACCACCACTCAACATTGGAGAATGCGAGAAGTATTAGAGCGCTGATAGGAGCCTGTATGGCACAGGAAACCCACGCTCTACCCAAGCTATTTCGACTACTCGAAGGATGTCAAAATGTGGAAAAATATTACTCAAAAGACCTCTCTGGTAATGGTATTTTTTATTCATATTATGTGTTTTTACAAACTTTAGACGGATTGACGGCGTGAGTACTGATAATCGTTTTCTTAAAAGTTTAATCTGATAAGGAGTTTATTCTAGCAAAGAGGTATATTCCTCAATCTTCCTCATCTTTTTATCAAAACTACGGACAGTTTTAAGGCAAAAAACGGTTTAATCCTTGATCAATATCAATGGTGGTCAGCATAAACCGTGTCAATACGCAAATGTCAACACGCCACCCACCGATCCGTTTCTGGAAAATACAATCCAAATCGAATCGCCCCTATTTCCGCTGTATTTTTACCCCAACCCGCTTCAATCACTCCACGGTACCGCTCGCCCTGTTCACCATACGCAGCCCAAATGTCCGCCTCCGAATGATGCGCCAAATGGGATACTTTAAAATCAACAATCCAAATTGTATTGTCTTCGATAAAACACCGATCCAAACGGTGAGAAACCACATCATGCTCATCCACACGCTGACTTAAGGACCATTCCAAAGCCATCGCGGGTCGCGCCTGCATAATCCAGCGTCCCCGTTCTGTGTGTAATAAATGCTTAAAACACAGTTCAAGCCGTTCAATACCCGCCGGAATACTTTCAGCAGTCACCCCCGCTTCCGCCAACCACGTCACCGCGAATTCACGCCAACCTCGATTCACAAAAGCAGCCAAACGCTCTCCATCCGAATTCGCTTCAACACATTCGTGCAAAAACAAACCCAATTGCCGTTCCACATCGGCCTGCACATCCGCAAACGTCGCCATCAGCTCCGTCACTGCCGCCACACTGTTGGCTTTCGCTCGGCGTCGCCAAAATGGTGCTTCTTGGGCTAACGCGCTCGCACGCTCTGCCTCGTTCTTCGCTGACTCGTCATTCGCCGCCCGCACACGTTGCCACGGCACCGGTACAGCGAGATCCCAGCGCATCACATTGGCGTTAATGGGTAAACCCGACCATAACCAAGGTCGTTCATCCGTTTCCTCGCCTTCACGACTCCCACCTTCACGACCCTCGCCTTCAAGATTTTCCGATTTGGTGCCCTGCGCCGCCACAAACTCACGCAAACGCGCGTGCTCCGCTGGCGTCAAACTTTCCAATAAACTGGATAAAAACGCATCCTCCCGCGCCGTTCGAATCTCGCCTTTTTCCTCATCCACAGCCACCTTCGACAGCAAGGTCACACTGCTCCGCCCCCGCGTCACCGCCACATACAGCACCCGTTTTAATTCTTGTAAGCCTTTTTGCCGTTCAACATGCCGCAGATACTGATACAGACTCACACCGTCCGCTTGGACTTTATCAGGCAGCGGTGCCATCAGCAGACCTTCACCGTGCTCAAAAACCAACGTCTGCGCTTGCAACAAGGGCGTATCGTCCAAGGCTCCGGTTTTTTCCGCAAACGGAATCAAACATGATCGAACTCCAAGCCCTTGGATTTATGAATCGTCATGATTTGAACTGGGTTCGCACAGGAACTGAGAATACTGCCGTACGCCTTATCCAGCGCAAGGGCAAACGTTTCCGAACAATAAGGTGTGCCTTCTCGTGTGTGGCGCTCCAATAATGCCCAATACGCCTCCACACAATCCACATCCCGATCCGCAACACCAGCCAACAAACCCGTCGCCCACGCCGCCCACCGCGCTTTCACTGAAAGCGACACATACGGATAATCATCAATCATAGGGCGCAAGGGATCCACCACACGTCGTATCAACTGACGCCCTTCCGCAGACAAATCGGGTAATGCGTCTGACCGCTCTAAACACGCCACCAACACCGGCCACACATTGTTTTGCGTTTCAAACACCACCAACAGATCTTCTAAACACAGACCACACACCGGTGAACGCAACAAGGCCGCCCACGCCAAACCATTATTTGGCTCCGCAATCACGTTCGTGAGAACCAGCAAATCCTGCACCACCGGCTCTGTACTCAATACGCGCGCTTCCACCGCTTCATACGGCACATTTCCCTGAGACAAAGCGGGCAACACCGCGCGCAAATGCCGCCGACCACGAACCAAAATCGCTATCGACGCTTCTGGCTCCGCCTGTCGAATACGCTGCACCAACTCCACGCAGCGCTGCACCACTGCCGCATCGGACTCACACCAATCGCAATGCACTCCACGCGACACCCCACGCAACACAGGGCTTTGAGTAACAATATCGGCATGATCAGCATGGTCAACAGTACCGGAACGACCGGCGAGGGAGGCGCGGTAAGCAACTCGCCCCGTTGTTACATCGTCATCAGGCGGAAATATCGACCGAAAATGCGTGTTTACCCATTCCACGATTTCCGGGTCCGAACGGAAATTGCGCGTCAAACGCAAATACTGTAAGGGTGCCGGCCCCATACCGTGAGTTTTCACCTGCAAAAATAAACCCACTTCCGCTTGACGAAAACGATAAATGGACTGCATCGGATCGCCCACTAAAAATAAGGTTGGCGGCTGTTCATCCTCCGGCGTGTGTGCCACCTGCCAATCGGAAATCAATTGCAACAACAAATGGTACTGTGTGAGCGAGGTATCCTGAAATTCATCAACCAAAATGTGTTGGTATCGCTGCGACAATTGTATGACCGCATCGTGATTGTCGGTATCGTGCAACGCGCGCATCGCCCCCAACGAGACTTCACAAAAATCCACTTCACCCGCACTTTGAAATCCCACTTTTAAACACGCTACCGCAATCAACAACAACTCAATTAATTGCATCAAGGTCTGCGCATCGACCGTCGTTAATCGGGGGGGTGGCAACAACGAAATCGCATTCAATACCGCCAACAGATCATCCGCAGACTGAAGCGATTCCAGCAACGATTGAAATTCAACTTTTCCCGACTTCAAACGCGCTTTCTCATCGGCACTACGACCCGCCGACACGGCAGGAAACCCCAAGGCTTTGGTCACACCACGCACCTTGCGAAATTGTTTTTTCCCAGGGCTACCCGTGCTCAGCAACGCCACCAAGCTGTCCATAAAAACCGCTGAATCGTCTGCTGCATCATCTGCTGCATCGTCAGTTGAATTTTGTGTAAACAATAAGCGCGCCAAAGGACTGGACGCATCACCCACCACATCAAACCCAAAACGAGCCGCATCGAAGTGCATCCGCAGTGCATCCCGCAGGCCAGGATAGGTGCTGTGTAACAAACGATCGAGCTGCGCGCGCGTTTCAGCCCGTAAGTGCTGCACACTGTTTTCAATGTGCTCTTTCAAAGCCAAACTCGAATCACGCGCCCTCCCCATAAACGCCGGATTGACCACGTGCGTTAACCACTGATCGCGCACCGCCAACAATCGCGCAACCAAATCCACCAAACGCGGCGCGTCATTGTCTACGCGCAGTAATACATCCAAAGGAGAAACGGCATCCCTTGCCGCGTGCCCCCCACCCTCACACGACTGACGCGTAACCCAATAGTGCACCGCTTCTTGTGCCGCCTCGCGATAGCGGGTTTCCGCATCATCGGTAATGTTGGGTTGACTGCCAAATTCAGATAATAACGGTAATTGTTGCGCAATCGAGCCGCACAGCGCATCGATCGTCATGATGCGTAAACGACCCGGGTTTTCCACCAGATCCCAGGATTCCTGCTCACTGCGCAGCAATACCCGCTTGGCTAAACGCCAATTAGTACGATCCGGCTCCGTATCCGGCTCCGCCTGTGACGACGCGCGGATTAAAGAATCCAGCACCCGTTGCCGCATTTCCGCCGCTGCTTTATTCGTGAACGTAATGGCCAATAACGCTTCCGGCTCGCTGACTGCCGCGCCCAATAATGCCAATAAACGCTGCGTTAACAATTCGGTTTTACCCGAACCCGCCGGTGCTTGCACCACATAACTGCCGCGTACCTGAATCGCTTCCTGCCGCGCCCACACATCCGCATCCAGCAATGCTTCATCCGTTTTCGAATTCACTGCAATTTACCACCCTATTTCGTGTATACAATCTAAAAACCGTGCATACAATCTGAAAGCTACGTATACAATTTGAAAACTATTCTCGTTAATTCGTTACAAAACGCAGCGTTCTACTTCACATTCCTTGGCTAGACTTATAAAAGTGTTGATTGATGATGCGACAACCCAGTTG
>JARRRL010000192.1:4953-7650 GCA_037380725.1 Gammaproteobacteria bacterium
AACGCAGTCGTTTTTCACGGTTCCAACGACAGTTGTTGTACACGCTCTTGAATTCGACACAGCGTCTGAAAACCACAACGTTCGCAGGTTTTCGCGCCTTCAATTGGATCCACCACCGCCAAACCAGCCAGATATTCCTCCGCCGACTGCGTTAAAGTTTGCCGCCACAGCGCCGTGCGTTGAGTCCAATCGCTCTCTGGGCGAATACCCCGTGCTTTGGCAGCATCGTGCATCACCGCTACGCCCTCCGCCACCAGCCCTCTCACAACTGGCTTATCCACTTTAACCACCGCGAATAACAAACCACGCGTTTTCGGCAACAACGCGACCCCATATAACGGCAATTGCGGCGCCTGCAGACGCTTACCAAACCACTGCCCCACATCCACCGCACCCGTCTTATAATCCATCACGAGCCACGCCCCATCCGGCGTTTCATCCACGCGATCAACGCGCAGCGACAACGGCATGCCCGCTAGCTCCATCTCCATAGACGCTTCCACTGACACCACCCGAAAGGGCTCACGCTGCTTGTCGTACGATAACCACGCCATGATGACGCGGCGCAATCGGTGTTCCTCGTTTGCCAATAAGGCCTCCCCCAAAAACAGACCGGGTGGCAAGGTCATCGCCTGAACCGTACGCTGCACGTGTTCCGTCACCAACTGCTCCAAGGCATCCGGTGCCAAACGCAAAAGGGCTTCTTGATCGCCGAGCGTTTTCCAAATGGATTCCAACACGCCGTGCACCAACACACCCCGCTCAAGCGGTCCCAAACCCAAACCCGGTACCGACGGCAGATTTAAACCCAAGCGATAGCGCACAAACGCTTTAAACGGACACTCCGCAAAGGTTTTCAGTAATTGGGTTCCCCCCCGCACACGAGTACGATCACCGATAACTGGCGCGTGGGTTTCTGCATGCATCACCCACTCCGCGCGCGCCGTGCGGTTTGCCTCCGTTTGCTCAGTAGACCAATCCGGAAATGAGGCGATCAAACGACTCGGGCTCATCTCTCGCCCCCCGATCCGCGCCGGCCAACTGAAACACACTTCACCATTTAACGCCTGAAATGCTCGCACAATCTCACGCGCTAAAGCCAATTCACGCGCGGGTGTGGCCCGCAAACTGTTGTAATGCGTTTGCAAGGACAAGGGCAACAAGGGATGCGGACGTGCGGCGGCGGGTAGCGCATCGCTGTGCGCCCCCAGCACCCAAAGCGCATCAAACGGCTGCTCCAACGCCTCTAAAATACCCAATATTTGCACAGGCGTTTCTCTGGACTGCGGCTGAAATAACTGCGTATTCAACAATTCCAATAAAAACCGCGCGGCCACCGACATCGTCACGGACTCACCCAATCGCTCCAGCACCGACAACATCGCAGCCCACTGCTCCCGCACAGCACCCCATCGTTTCAGTTGCTGGTATTCCACCGAATCCAAACCCGCATCACCCGGCCAACCCCATATCGACAGCAAGTGATCCAAGCACGCCGGTATTCGATGTGCTGCGCCCACCGTGTCGCTTGTCGTATTCAGATTTTCAAACCACGCGACCCCCTGCGCCAAGGCCGCTTCCCAGGCAGGACACGCTGACAAATCCGCTGCCAATCCCGCTTGACGCCATTCGCGATGTAACGCCGACACCGACCAACGCCGCTGTTGTAAGGTCGAAATACACTCCCACAAGCGCCACCGAGCCCATCGCTCCGTCTCACTGCGCACCACATAGGGCGATACCAGCAATTCCCGCACATCCTGCTGATTCATGCTCCCTTGCGCAAAGGCCAAGACCGCCGTCACCACACGGTAAAGCGGCAACGAGGCCAAACGTGTCCCCCCACTCAAATTGACCCATTCGGCCAGCGGCGAAGCTTCCAAACTGGCGTCCGGCAACATCAATCGCGCCGAGGGATGCCGCGTCGCGACCCACTGTTCAACCCATTCACGCTCTACATCGAGTTTGCGGGTTGGCAAGTCGGGCACCACCAACGCCACTTTCGCCGTTGGGCTCGTGCGTTGGCCAATCCAACGAATGGCGTCTTGCAATGCCGTGGTTTCGTCTTCCGAGCGCCACTGACCACAAGCCCCTAGGCCTCCATTACCATTATCGTCGTCATTGTCATTGTCATCTTTGTCCTTTGTTTCCGCTGTTACCTCTGTAACCGCTGCGTTTACCGCCACATTTACCGCCAATTTCTTCGCACCATCGCAATAACGAGCCAACGACTCGCGATACGGTGTGACACCCCACACACGCGGCATGGCCTCAAACAAACGCGCTTCCGCAGGCATCAATTCCGAAAACCCCAACCAACAACAGGTATCCAAGCGCCTCATTGCCGCATCCGGTAGCGCCACCAAAGCCCGTAACACATCCGCAGACGATAACACCTTCAATTCGGCGCAAATCTGCCGAAATTCACGCAACCATTGCACATAGAACACGTGGTCTCCCACCGCGTGAGCCTCGATTTCTTGGGTTTTCATGCACCAACCGCATTGAATGCGATACGCCTCTTGAGCCGACTTCGCCAAACCGCCCGTGTCCAGCAAATCAATGCCCGATGTGGCGGACACCAGCTTCTGCCAAATGACCCATTCTTCCGGACCACTCAATACGCGCAAACGTCCAGCAAAACGATGATCCGACGGTAGCGTGTAACGCCCCAAGCGCCATTGCTCTTGAATCCAT
>JARRRL010000193.1:0-4906 GCA_037380725.1 Gammaproteobacteria bacterium
GCAGATACGACGGGTGGATTCGGATCAAGCGCCGCCGACGCTACAGCATCCTCTTGTAGTTCAACTGATTGTAGTTCAAGTGCTTGTGGCTCAATTGCTTGTAGTTCAACTACTTGTGGTTCAACTGATTGTGGCTCAATTGCTTGTAGTTCAACTAATTGTGGTTCAACTGCTTGTGGCTCAATTGCTTGTAGTTCAACTAATTGTGGTTCAACTGCTTGTGGTTCAACTGATTGTGGTTCAACTGATTGCGGTTCAACTGATTGTGGTTCAACTGATTGCGGTTCAACTGATTGCGGTTCAACTGATTGCGGTTCAACTGATTGCGGTTCAACAATATCAAACTGCTCTTCCGCCATTTCCACATCAAGAACATGATCTTCCTCAGGTTCGGCGTCTTCGACCGCTTCTTCTAGCGCGTCTTCGGTTTGTTCTCCAGTATTGTGCTCAATTGCCGCTGTTGTTTCATCAAGGTCTGCGACACTTTGTTGCGTTGACGCCGCCTCAGAGCACGTATTTTGCGATGCATCGATATTCTCCTCATTGTTCTCCATCGAGATCAACGGATAACCCAGTCTCTCCAAGGCAGTGAGCGCCACAGCTAAACTGGAACGATCGTCGTCTCCTTTTGTATCGAATCGTTCCAAATAATATTCGACACTGGTCAAGGCATCAGCCAGTAATTCCATTTTTGCGGCGTCGCACTGTCGTTCACTCGACTCCACATCACGCATCAACTCTTGCTCAATAAACACAATGAGTTGACATAATATCTGATCACAGCACGACAACGGAATCATCGCAATGCTGCCTCGCGCCGAGCGCAATAAACCCGGCACAGGTTTCAACGGTAACGGTGACCACGACGACGCAATAAACTGAATGATTCCTTCTTTTGCTTGCTCCAATTCTCGCCGAGATTCTTTCAGTACCGCAGCGCGCGCCCCTCGCAAAGCCTCGGTTGCAGGATCAACCTCGCCTGTTGACGTGTCACCAGCCGCCCCGATCAACTGCTCAGTCAAGCAACTTTCCAAAGCCACAAAATCACTGGCAACATCGATCAGGAGATTTTCATCGCTCACGGAGCGATTTTCCACTATATCTGCGACCACATTAATCTGACGTTGAACAATTTTCTGCTGTTCCGTTAAGCCCAACATCAGCAAGGTATTGCCAATTTGCTTAAACAACGGTAACACGCTTTTCAACTCATCCACGTCGGTCTGATCGCCCCGAACAAACAGATCCAGCGTATCTTTTATGACAGCAATTTCTTCCTTCAGTGCCGTAACCAGCGACTGAAATACCGTTCGATCCAAACCGATGGATTCGTCGGCATCATTCAGCGCTTGTTGTTCAGCCCACGCGCGCGCCAAATCATACTTTTCCCGTACCGCCTCCGCCCGCTCGCTCACACCCACGGGCGATTTAGCAATGTGATACAACACGTCCTTCAATAACGATTCCGGGGGCAGCGGCACCACAGACAAGGTACGAGCGCCCACCACACTTCTGAGGTATTTTTCAGTGCCAATCAACACTTTTTTCACGGAAAGGTCCAGCGCGCAGCTGCCCGACGACAGCAGCTCCAACAACACCGTCACCACATCCCACAACTCCGCCAACGGCGTACCTCGACTCACATCGTGCATACGCGTTGCCGCTTTAATCAAGTAGGCGTAATTCTTATCGAGATCATCACCCGCAAACACGGCGACCAACGCGCATTGATACAGTTGACGAATTTTTGAAAGGATTGCAGGTAAATTATCTAAATTTTGGTACAGCGGTTCCTCGGTGCTCACCGTCTTACTTAGAACCAGATTATGGCGAAAAAACGTTTCCTCAGGCAAGAATCCTTCACCACGCGCCGCGCGCAGTTCATTGATTAACGGCAAGACCGTACCCGGAATATCCCGACGCTTGGACTTCACACGATCCAGATACACCGGTAAGCGCACCACAGCCTGCATCAATACGTGAACGGCTTCTCCCGCGTGCAGCACCGTACCGGATAAAAAAGCCTGAGCCAACAGCTCCATTTCTTCAGCCAGTACCGAAGCACCAAAACACTCAACGATTTTCAAGGTGCCGTGAACTTGATGCAGATACGTCAAACAAGAACGCATGTGTGTTGCGTCTTCCGGGTGATCCGCAAACGCTTCCAACGCGTACTGCGCTTGCTTTAACGTCTGTTCAATTTCACCCAGAACCCAGTCCAACGCCTGGTAGTTTTGAGAGCCACCCATAGCCACTCCGAAGAAGGTAAACCAAGCATGTCAGGAAATATCGTGTCAAAATATGTCGATATGTCGACCCCAAATCGGTTCGGTCTCGACTCCCTATCCCATTTGCTGATCTGGCAATTTAAAGCCCGCAACGGAATTACGCATTTGCACCGCCAACTCCGCCAAATGTCCAATTGAACTGGCCGTCACCGTTGTACCTTCTGAGGTTTGCGAGGTAATTTCTTGAATGACGCTCATCGTTTTTGAAATCTGCCCAGCGGATGCGGCTTGTTGCCGCGCCGCATTGGAGATACTCTGAATTAAGTCGGCCAAACTTTTCGATACCGTTTCAATCTCACCCAACGCAACCCCTGCATCTTGAGCCAGACGAGCACCATTGACCACCTGCGCCGTGGTCTGCTCCATAGAAATAACCGCCTCATTGGTATCGTTCTGAATCGTTCTGACCAAGGCCTCAATCTGTTTGGTCGCGTTCGAAGCCATTTCCGCCAATCGTTGCACTTCGTCCGCAACCACCGCAAATCCACGCCCCGCATCACCCGCCATCGACGCCTGTATCGCCGCATTCAAAGCCAGAATATTCGTCTGATCAGCAATGTCATTAATCAATGACACAATGTCTCCGATTTCCTGGGATGATTCACCCAATCGCTTAATGCGTTTTGACGTTTCTTGGATTTGCTCGCGAATGGTGTCCATACCGTTGATCGTTGCGCGCACCACATCCGCGCCTTTGTTGGCAATTTCCACCGAGCGCTCCGCAACCGAAGACGATTCCAAGGCGTTCGCTGATACCTGATCGATGGACATAGCCATTTGATTCACAGCCGCCGATGCGCCCGCAATTTCTTGCGCCTGGTGATCGGAAGCCTCTGCCAAATTATGCGCAGTGCCTTGCGCTTCTTGCGCCGCCGACGTCACTTTAACAGCCGTTTCATTGATCGTGGAAACTAAGGAACGCAATTGATCAATGGTAAAGTTAATGGAATCCGCGATCGCACCCGTGAAGTCCTCGCTCACTGTTGTTGCCACCGTCAAATCACCATCCGCCAAATCCCCCATTTCATCCAGTAAACGCAAAATAGCCTGCTGGTTACGCTGGTTGGCCTGTTCCTCTTCCGCACGCACTTGCGCTTCCGCCTCCAATAACCGACGCGTTTGCCGATTCGCGGCGCTGAGCATCAACACCAATACCAACACCGCCGCCAAACCAAAACCAAGCGCGACCGCATTCGTAATGAAGCCACCATACGTTCTCGACAAACTGTCTGATAGTGCCGTTGCTTTCTCCAGGACTTGTTGCGAATCTTTGAAAATTTGATCTGACGCCGTTCGCACTTGGAACAAATCGGGTGCGTATTTCAAGATCTGATCCATGCTGGCGTTAACACCGCCAAAATCATCCGCAATTTTCGCCAATTTCTTCGCGACTTTACTGTTGCGCACAGCCTCAATCCCTAAGTTGGTATCTCCGGCTTGCATGGCATTTAATACTCGACCGAAGCGCTTCACATCTCGCTCAAAAAGCTCAGCCGCCGACACCGAAGCATTCCCATCCTCCAAGATTCGGTTCACACTATTCACAATTCGTTCCGCTAGCAGGACCTGCCGTTCGGCCAAAATCACTTGTCGAGCAGGCGCTCCGATTTGTGTCAAGGTATCCGCCACGCTCTGGAACTGGTCCTTCATGTTCGGAACGAGCGTATTCAAGTTTTGCACCAAACCGCGCATCGCCACAACCTTCTCTTGATTGCTTAAAATGCGATCTGCATTCTGGCTCACTTTTTGCCACAGCACTTGCAGTTCTTCAATCACTTGTTCATTCTTTTTCACGTAATCCGAACTGGGAGACAAACCCTCATCATGATCACCCGCTCGAATTTTACGCCAACGCGCCTCAAAGCCGAAACGCGACTCATCCAAACGGGTGAACGCATCATTCGCCGACGCCCCCGTCGCTGCTTTAGCCGCCTTCGTCGCATTGATTACAATTTGTTGCGACAACACACGCAGCTCCGCCACATGGGAAAGGTATTTCGCTTGCAGGGCTTGCGACGTATACGACATCAAGAACACCGCCGCAGCGCAGACCAACAGCACAATCATCAACACAACATATTTGACGTATATTGCTTGTTGTGAATTTTTCACGATGTCCTTATTTCCCGACAACATAGATCAGCTCCTGACCGTTTTTAAATGGTAAATCTGTATTTTTGAATTTGTTTACACTTACCGCTACAAAACCCGCTTCAATCGTCTTTACTTCACTTCAATACTTCACTTCAATACTTCACTTCAATTAACCATAGTCAACAATTGTGTCGTACGTCGGGAATATGCACATCCCAGACCGTCTTGGAACGCCACACACGGGCAACATGAACCGACACATGAGCTGAGCTGGCAACATAGACAGGCAACACAGATTAGCCGGCCAACTTCATGAAACGTTCATCTGCAATCAATCGCGTGGGACGCAGCACCATCCAATTTTCTCCATCCCGCTCGTAGCACCCCTCCACAAAAGGCGCCACAGCATTCATCTTGCTGGACGACACCTGCTGCCGAAACCCCTCGGCAGCAAAATGCTGCATACCCAGCACGTGATCCACAATTAAGCCGCTGTACATCTCACCCTGCTCCAATACCAACAC
>JARRRL010000194.1:0-7932 GCA_037380725.1 Gammaproteobacteria bacterium
TCTCCGGGAAGCCTAGGCTTTCGGAGAACACGCCAGGGAACTCAAATACCACTTGCTGTCTGAATGGCGAAATAAAAATTAAAGCTGTTGACGAGGTTACGATGATGGCCTTGGGAAGGCAGTCATACACGTTCACAGAACACGCTGTCCCAAATGATACACCCGTGCACCGATATCATAAAACGCTGCTTTCAGCCAACGGCAACTCGTTTCCTTTAACGGCGTCAGAGGCAGCGGCATGCTGTCGCGATCCCCCGTCAACCATTGCGCCAAACATTGCCCCAGTTTAGTCCCAGGAGCGATACCTCTCCCGCTGTAACCAATCAGACTGTATAAACCTTCATCCAATTGATGAAAGTGGGGTACATGATCATCACTGAACGCTATTCTCCCTGACCAAGCGTATTGCCATTTTAATTTTCCCAATGATGGAAACCACTTTTTCACTCGATTATCACCCCAAGGGGTCAAGGCATCCGACTCACAACCCATTCCGCCAATAATAAAACGCCCTTTTTGATCTAGTCGAAATGAACTCATGACTGTGCACGTATCCCACGCGCCTTCTTTGTTCGGTAAAACCTGCTCCCGTTGTGCAGCCGTCAACGGTTCGCTGGCAAGTTGAGAATAATAAATTGGTACAAACGACTTTTCCAAGCCTGAAAATCGATTTCCCGAATACGCATTGGTCGCGAGCACCACTTGTTCTGCCGTCACGCTTCCCGAACTCGTGATAATGCGCCAGCCATCCTTGCTACGTGACAAGGTATTAACCGGTGTATTTTCGTGAATCTGCACACCCAGTGTGCAAGCCGCCTGAGCCAAGCCTCTGACATAAGCCAAAGGTTGAATCGTACCCGCTCTCGGGTCAAATAATGAAGCGGAAAAATACGATGAACCAATACGCGCACTCGTTTCGGTGGCATTCAACAATTCTACGGGAGCCCCTCTCGCGCTCAACTGAGAGATTCGATCTTGTAATTGGCGTTGACCGGATTTACCCACTGCCACATGCAGGGTGCCATTCCGCGTGGCTTCACAGTCAATACCATATTGCTCGATCAATTCAAACACTCGCTGAGGGGCCGCTGCAAGACTGTAGTACAGCCGATCTCCCCACTCCTTCCCCAGCAACGCATCTACTTTATCCGGTACCAACCACAAGCCCGCATTAACATAACCAACGTTGCGACCCGAGCCACCAAAACCAATCTGATTGGCCTCCAGCAGAATCACGGATGCACCCGTAAGCGCCAGGTGCAATGCAGTCGATACCCCAGTAAAACCGCCACCCACGACCACAAACTGAGCCTTCTGGTCTCCAGCTAAAATCGATCCAATGGCTCCGCTAGCCGTACTTGCCTTCCATAATGATACTTTTTCCATCATCGTTTTCCATTATAGTTTTCTAACGTAGCTGACAAGGCCAGCACATCTATTTACAGGGATCTCTCCTCACTAATATCCCCAAACCAGGCCCGACTCAAATCAACGTTTACAAAAAATAAACCTACGGGCATGATAATAGGGCAAGCAAAGACCGAATGACTAAACAATATCGGGTATGAGTTCTTCAATTAATTGATCGGACACGTGATCCAATGATCCAACGAGCTTATGCTTTGCAACTTCTCGTAGTCTGGCGCTCAATTTTGATGGAGTACACATGTCAGTTTTGAGTGTTAGCTTTTGCTCTGAGATCGGCGCACCTTCTGGTTCTTGCTCAAACAGCTTCGCGACAGCAAGGGCCAATATCGTATTTTTTGTCGATTCTGAAGACACTTGATTGTTGAGCTCAGCAACGGTGCCTTCAACCATAGCGCCGAGATCCAAATTTTCAGGTGGGTGATGAAGCAGCCAGGCTAGGATCGTACGCAAATCACTGGACGCTGGAAAACGAAAACACGGACTCCCTGTCGCTAAGATCTTCCGATAACCTTCCACAGACTGAAGATCCTGGGGATCCAAATCTGGCAGCATCTCAAGGCCTGGACGAACACCACTACGGAGAAACAAAGCCGCTTGTGAATTAGCCGAACGAGCCACACACAAGGGCGTCCCCTTACAAATACATTGAATGTATTCAATGAACTTAGAGAAGCCAAAACGGGTTGACTGAAACCCAGGAATGGCGAATCTGATGCCCTCTTGAACCACAGACAAATAGAGACCCGTTCGCAAAAGATCGGATCGATACTCAGCGGCATACCAAGTCAACACTTCATTCGCTTTCGCAAATGCAGCCTGAGGATCCAGGGTCGTCACTTTCTTGATTTTCGACGCCAGTTTGACATTGTGCGGATCGGTGACCTCGGACACGGCTATATCACCAGAATGTCGCTTTGCTCGCTCTTGATGTTCTCCCTCCTCCGGGTCGCTAATCCAAACAAAATCATCGCACACCGCTTGAAATATTTTATTCGTCGCCCGTTGATACGCACAACCGATAACGGTCTTGCCGTACTCGTGTAATTTCTTAGCCAAAGAAGCAAAACCACCATCCCCAGAGACAATCACAAATACCTGAATAGCAGGACGGACATGCGCCAGATCAATCGCATCAATTGCCAATTGAATATCGGCGGCGTTTTTCTTTTGATCACGAGAGAAACCGAATACCTGAATGGGATCAATCCCCAATTCGTTTATCTCACCACGCATAATAGCGAGGCGCGGATCACTCCAATTTGCGTAGGCGCGTTGTACCGCAATTTGACCAAGGCGTTCAGTCTGCTTGATGGCACTCACAATTTCTTCGAGAGACAGCTTAGCCGCCATCTGCTGAGAGAAGTTGTACCCTTTCAGCAAATTCTCAATATCATACAAAATCACCGTGTTGAACGTCATGAATTCCTCCGTATCGCCTAAGCCCTTGCGCGAGAAGCCCGCGCAAGGGAAAACTGTAGGCCCAACTCACCAATATTTCGGATCGTTTTAAGCATGACTGAGGACTTACAAACCTAAAACACACTCGTAAAAAGATAACCATCTCACAAACCATAGAAATCCAGCCAGAATAGAAATCCAGTCAGAAAAGGGATAGTAAGAACACTTTAAGTGTAATGTTTTGAGTTCAGATACCCCTTCTCATCGACTTTTTTCACATCGACTTTTTCACATGGACTTTTTTACATCCGAAAAAGTAAACTCGATTTGATCCGCCATCGTCGAGGATTGCTCCAAATATACGTCGGGTGAGCCTTTGATGGTACCGCCTACTTCATTCAGACGATAACCGTTATCCAGCAAAAGCTGATTGACAGATTGAATGGTGTTAAAACGGTGTAAGTGATTAATACTGACAGTAAAATGATTCACCATGACGCCAATCGTTGCGACCCAAGCGGCGTATTCGCTTTCTTGTGCAAGTTGTTTATATTCCGTTAACGTTGGCACAGACCATAGACGACCTTGCCAGAAAATAGCGGGAGACTGCACCGCGTCTTCTGGAATTTGATCGATGAGTTTTTGAATAATTTTTTGTGCGGGCTCGGACAGCTCTTCATGTAATAATTCACTGAGGAATATCTTGGGTTGCTCAGGATCTGAATGCCGATAACAACGCGCCCTAAGGTGTTTATCTTCAAAGCGAAATTCGCCATAAGCGCTATAACCTAACTGAATCAAAATGGGTTCCAATTGCTGCAATGATATAGGCGAATGCGCGAAAGTCCGGAAGGCAATGTGATCATTTACCACCGTCTCGTCTTTGGACTTGAATAAGTCCTGAATACGGGCCGCCTGAGGCGTTATATCCACATAGCTTTGCCATAATGCTTGAAAAAAATCGTCAATCGTCATGAATAACATCTCCAAAATGCGGCATTCTGCTGGGTTAGGGATTTGCCTATAGATTACGCTGTATACCAGGATATCTGTCAGCCTTGATCACTTTTTACTCACTCTTCCGATGAGGTGGTACGGTCTTTGTGTGGATAAAACATGACTACTTGGTGCTAACGTGCAGCCTGGATAATGCACCATACTCAATGGTCTTTTCAAGTCAAAAAATCGCGTTTCCCACACGGCACGCCCTATGCACTCACGCCTTGGTGGCGTTGTTCCGGTGTCACGAAGTTGAGCTTGCTATAGAGGTGTTCCACTTTATATACCATATATACCATTGCTCGAAACGATCTATCCATTCACAAGACTGAATCAAGCTTTCAACGCTTTCTTTATCAACGCTTTATAGGAGACCACACTGAACGCCTCCCTACGAGAGTAACCATTCAAGCACGCGTACTTTCACCGTTTCACTTGCTCAGGACACCAGCCCCTGCTGCGGCAGTATTCACTCAGCTGAGCCTCACTCAAAGTAGCTTAAAACTACCCTTCTTTTCTGTAGCGACACGCGCTCATGAGATTCACGAGTCTATGGTCAATCATGGGAAAAGAGTCTATTTAAGGAGAAAACGAGTCCGATCTCTGAGGACATACCCAAACCGTTTGTAATTTTAGTTAAACATCTTGATAAAAAATGTATTTACGTTTATAATTTTGTACTTTGGTCAATTTTCGACTAAAAAATGAAGCGTCAAAGTGAATTGCGAATTCCTTGCACATGATAGAAGTTAAATAAGCATGATAGAACTTAAATACACGATGGAACTTAAATAAGAGTTAAAAAAGTTAAAGCACCAGCACAGCAATCCGTTGCGGCACGAAGACAAACCGTAAATATCTAAATTAAAAGAATAAAATATTAGGAAAAATAAAATGCGAATACCCACAAACACGTCCAATTCTAATCCAATTCAGGATAGCGCCAATGCCAATAGAGACGGGCAAACGCCAAGCACAAGCGATGGAGATAATAGTTCTCCAAGGCTTTCTGACATAAATATTCCGACAAATGAACTGATGCTCGCGGCACCTTCTCTCCATGCTCCTCTGGAAAACGACAGGTCCACCCGAGCCAGAGAACCCGCTCCAGCACGATTTTCCGACACACGACAAGGGAATTTTTTAGATCATTTACGCTCATTTGAAGCTCGAAGTGAAAATAGACCTGCCAACCCAGCGCTTCGAATGTTGCTTGCGAATCAAAGGCAGCGTGCGCGTCAAAGGCAGCTTGAACATCAAAGACAGCTTGAACATCAAAGGCAGTTTGAACATCAAAGGATACCCAATGTACACATCCTTTTAATGGTACAAACCGGCGAAACAAATAGACATTTATTGATGATTAATATACTGATATATCCAACTTAAGATTTACGGTTACTTTTATAGTCTCCTATAAATATAGTCTCCTATAAAATTCTTAAAAAAAGTGCAAACCCATACGATAATAATCGTAGATATCAACCCTCCTCCTCTGCTTGAGAGATTGAAAAAATCGTCGACAAATTTGGTAAGCGTAAAAACATAAAAGGATAAGGTATGGGGTTTGGCACATGCCTATCGGAACATCGACCTCAGGGCAAGGACGCCACGCTACGACTTTCATAACTTTGTATTTTACAAAACCTGTTTAATTTAATATACGCGCCGAGCCCGATCATCGAGCCACTTCATCTACGTCATCCACATTTTGCATAATCTGTGCAATTTCGTATAAAATCATTACTGCCATGTACGGATGTTCATCCCTTCCTTTTCATCCCTTCCAGTACGTCGAGGTTCAGCATGTCGAAGATGAGTACGTTGAATACCACGGCATTGAGTGTTGGCTTTGATTATGGCACATCGCACTGCGCAATGGGAACAATGGACCGAGCCAGGCCAGATCGGGTGAAACTGATACCACTGTCAACGACCAGTCCCTTGGTAGCATCAACGTTGTTTACCTGGGATCGCAGTTTAATCTATCGATTCGTTGCGGAACACATGCAAGACGCCGACTTACGACGTGATCACACCACACAATTTTCGACATTTTTGAACCGCTCAAAACGTGTATTGACGGAACTGGGGATCGATAACAACGAAGCGTTTGTGCTCTTCGGCCAAGAAGCTTTTGATCAATACGCCAAAGATCCGAGTGATGGCCATTATTTACGTTCGCCCAAATCCTTTCTGGGGAGTACGGGACTGAGCGCACAACAATTGCTGTTTATTGAACACGTGGTAACAGCAATGATGATGCGCTTTAAATCGATTGCAGAAGCGCATTGCGACGTCGCTATTGAAAACGTGGTGATCGGTCGCCCCATTAATTTTCAAGGCTTGCGGGGAGAAGAAAGTAACCGGCAAGCCATTCAGGTGTTGCGTCAAGCATCCCAACGCGCGGGATTTAAACACGTTGAGTTTTTATACGAACCACTGGCCGCTGGGATTGATTTTGAATCTCGTTTAGAACGAGATCGTACGGTGCTGGTTGTGGATATTGGGGGAGGTACAAGCGATTGCTCGATGATTCGCATGGGGCCTTCCCGGCGCGTTAACACGCAGCGCGAATCAGATTTTCTCGCTCATTGTGGCCAACGAGTGGGGGGAAATGATTTTGACATCCACCTTAGTTTTCACCGCTTGATGCCACTTTTGGGCAGTCAATCGGCACTACGCACTGGTAAACCGATACCGATGCAACCGTTTTGGTGTGCGGTGGAAACCAATGATGCGGGTTCACAATTGGAATTTTATTCGGATCATTACGCACAACTTTTGCAAACGCTTCAACGCGACAGTGAGGAACCGGCTTTACTCGCTCGTATGGCAAAACTGAGAGACATCAAAGGAAATTTTCAGTTGGTGGCGGGCGCGGAACAGGCCAAAGTGAATCTATCGGAAAAAGATGCATTCCATGTTGATCTGTCTTTTCTTGAGCCGAATCTGTCTCAAAACATTTTTCAGCATGAACTGCCTATGGTATTCGCCTCCTGCCTAAGCACAATTTCTCAACTCATCGATGAAACCATCACACAAGCGGGCTGCCTTCCTGATGAAGTTTACATCACAGGCGGCATGGGGCAATCACCTTTAATACGCTCGCTTATTCGACAACGACTGGGTGATGTTGAAATTCTGAGTGGTGATTATTTTAGTAGCGTAGCTGCTGGTTTAACCAAATGGGCTAATCAGGTGTTTTAAAGTGCGTGTTTAAAGCCCATTTTTCCAGACTTTCTTTCCAGGTTCATCGAAGACACAAAGATCACTGACCCACACGGTAACTTATCTCTTCATCGGACCAGACCGAGCTGGTTTAACAATCGTTAGCTCATATCGCGTGGTTCTACCACCACCTGGTAACGGAATGTTCCATATGAATTCCTATTATTTTTTTATCGTTACTTTTTCAATCCATTGGACGGAAGCAATGAATGCTTGTCGGGATCAGGAAAAGTTGTCACATCAGATTCCCCGCTTACTTCATCCACGGTAATTTGTCGATATCGACGTTCCCTCCCGTGAGGATTACCCCAACTTTTTTCCCTTTGACAAGATCAAGATTATGCTCCAGAAGCATGGCAAGTGGAACAGCGCTCGATGGCTCGATTATGACTTTCATATATTGCCAAATTATCCGCATCGCATTAATAATGGATTCATCGGTGGTCGTAATGATTTCATCTACGCAAGCCTTGATGATTTCAAAGTTTCGTTCACCCACAGAGGTTAGCAGACCATCTGCTATGGTTTGAGGCGCTTTTTGGGGAATAAGGCGACCCGCATAAAATGAGCGCTTCGCATCATCAGCCCCCAGCGGTTCTGCGGCGACAACTGAGGCGTTTGGAAGTAATTGCCTTGTACTAAGCGCTGTTCCAGCAAGCAGCCCACCACCGCCAACCGGGCAAATGACGACATCAAGATACCCAATATCTTCAATCATTTCCTTAGCTGCTGTACCTTGGCCAGCGATCACAAGCTCATTATCATATGGGTGCAAAAAGGTTGCGCCGGTTTGTCTTCTGATCTTATCCGCCTCCGTTTCTCTGGCGATCAACGTTGGCTCACATTCCGTAATGATGGCACCATAGCCTTTTACGG
>JARRRL010000195.1:0-4896 GCA_037380725.1 Gammaproteobacteria bacterium
AAACATATATTAAAATAAAAACACTCACAAATAATTTCGAAATATCAACAAATTTCGAAATTTCTCAGTAATATATTGAATAATATTTATTTTATTGAATTAAAAATAAGTTATTTATATGTTTTTATCATATGTATTTAATACACTGTTTGAAGAAGTATCTATGACATGAGTTGTTTCAAGGGGAGCTATTTAGCACAAAAATGAAGCAAAAGTAAACATTATTTCACCATCGCTGTGGTCTGCTTAGCTGGATATAAGCAGATCGCACTGGACTGTGGCGGGCTGGCGCATGGAAGGTATGAGCCAGCGACAGAAACGGCGGAGGACTGGTTGTGCTGCGCTATTAGTCCAGTACGTCTTCGACGCTGGTGAGAGGCGCGCTAGGATGCATCCATAAGAATGCCACCATAAGCTGCTTGAGAAGCATGATGTGAGATGTGAGATTGTGCTATTTGTACGACAGAAGCTTGAGAGATAACCCTTACGACTCAGGGTGCTTTTTTTATCGGTGACTACTAGAAGTCTTGAGAAAAAATTTGACTGACATTTGAGTCAAGTTTTAAGCTGCAATTTTAGCTTGATCTATTTCATCATTGATTACTTTTTCCAGTTTGTCGAAAGCCAATACAAAAGGTCTTTTATTACTGTGCTCACAAACGAGACAGTCACAAAGTTGTGAATGTCATCCATGACGAAATGAGTGCTCTGCTATGTTTGTCTGGATAAAATGATTGGTTTCTTAAAGCTTTTACAAGCTACATAGGGCAGTAGTCCAGCGATAACGCCCGGTGCAACTTCATAGATGAGATCGCTCAGACCAAAATAGCGCCAAAGCAGCACAGTGCCAAGGCCGGTAAACATCATAGTAAGAGCTAGTTTTTCTGATGGTTTTCCACCAAGCGCATAGACGGTGAGTAATGGTGCAAACGCAGAAGCTAACGCTGACCAGGCGATGAGCACCAGGCTGAATACGCTTTCATTACCTGATAATGCGATACTTAATGCTACACACACCACCAACACCGTAGCTACTTTTGTCATTACGTAGGATATTTTTCTACCACCGGTTAAATCTCGGGTGATGGCAGCGGAACAGCTCAGTATCTGTGAATCGGCAGTGGACATGGTAGCCGCAAATAATCCTGCCAGTACCAGTCCAACTAATACCTCCGGCAATAATTGCTGCGCAAGTGTTGGCAGCGCTAACTCTGAATCGAAATTATCCACCTCAGGAATGAGTAACCGAGCGGCTAGACCCGCACACACGGTAAGTACAAAGAAAGCTGTATACCAGCTATAATAATAGAGTCTTACTCGGTTCATATTTTTGGGATTATCCATTGCCATGAAGCGCACCATAATATGAGGTTGACCAACCACACCAAACCCGGCAAACATCCAACCTAATGCAAATAGAAATGGCCCGGTCACGCCACCAAATGGCAAATCAGAAGGAAATAAATCCATATAGGTAGGAGAGATATTATCCAGTGCTGCGGAAAATGCACTCATCCCGCCAATTTCTGATACGGCAACAAAGAACAACAATCCCATTGCCACAATCATCACAAAAGATTGCGCCGCATCTGTCCAGATGGAAGCACGGATACCTCCGGCAAAGCAATAAAGCAGCACCATTACCGCGCCGATGATTGCACCGACAGAATAATCCCAATCAAACAGTATATGCAGTGCCTTGCTTCCAGCATTAAGCTGTGCTGCCGCGTAGGCGCCTAAAAACGCAAAGGTGATAATGCCACCGACAACCCTTAATATGCGATAGTCTGTGCCATGCCATTGGCTCAGTACACCGGCAAAGCTGAGTACTTTTTCTTTCTCTGTAGCAACGCGTAGTCGCTTATGAATGAAGGTCGACGCCAGAAAATCACCAAAAATCCAGCCAACCATCAACCAGATGGATGATAGCCCCACCGAATAAGTGTAGCCGATCATACCAACAAACATATAGCCGCTGTTATTGGTAGCCACGGCAGAAAGTGCCACCAGCCATGGCTTTACGCTGCGGCCTGCCAGCAGATAATCAACACTGGTATGCCGATTTTTTAAGGTGGAAAGGATGCCAATAATGACAAACAATAAAAGAAATGCGCCAAAACTTGCGACAATCATATCATAACCTCACTGATAATAATTTCGACAAAGCTGATCCAGCCAGACGTTCTGGTTGAACGAAATATGCTCAATTTTAGATTTTTGTAACTGTGAACACAGAATTTTGCGAAGCGTGAACACCTGCCCCCTCCCTTCACGCGGGTAAAGCAATTTAACCTGAATTGTTCACGCCTGGTCAACTTCCACTTGTTTTTTACACATGGAATTGTCCTTGATTTGCAGTCTAGTGGCATTCTGCAACAGTCGGTCGAGGATGTCATCGGCAAGCGTCGGATTACCGATATTCACGTGCAAATGAGACACCGATAGTTGACGAGTGATGAGCGTCGCGCCGTGTTCATGCCGGTCTTCCATTACCTCCAGCAGGTCATTGCGCTGTAGCTGGGGCAGTACATCCTGTCCCCAGTTGATGGGGGCGATAAAGGCCGTTCACTTGCTCACATCAAGCGGAAGCTCATGGAGCTGCAAACAAACTGGACAGAGTCACGATTTAGGACAAAACAAACGGGACCACAACAAACGGTGTGTTTTCACGGTTCCATTTTCTCCCAAAAAGTCTTTGATTTTGCTGTTATTCTGTGATGCGCATTGGATAGCTTTTGTGGTTCATGTCACTGACCGCTTGTTGCTGATTGATCGGGCGCGCCGAATGTCGGATTGGTGATAAAGGTAGTGTCGGTTAACGCGTTTAAGAACGCAATGAGATCTTGCTTTTCTTGGTCGGTGATGTCGAAACCTGCAATAAAAGCGTTTTTTAGCGGATTCTTCCGACCATCGCCCTGGTTTTCACCCTCGGTGATGGTGCGCCCGCCAGCTGCGTAGAGATCAATAACCGCTTCCAGTGTGTTTATGCTGCCGTCGTGCATATACGGCGCGGTCAGCGCAATGTTGCGTAAGGTGGGCGCTCGAAAGCGACCTCTGTCGTTGGGGTTTAAGGTGATGTCGTACAGGCCGTTGTCGCTGGCGGGGTACGCGCCGTTGTTGTTGAGATTATAGAGGCCGATATTGTGAAATGGCTTTTCGTTGAGCGTTAAATTCTCATGTGTGCTGGATTCAGAAAAGTTGAAGTTGCCGTGGCAATGATCGCACTCGAGTTTTTCGGAAAAGAACAGGTCCATGCCGCGAATGGCTGACGCAGAGAGCGCGCTGTCGTCGCCAGCGAAGACGTAGCGATCAAACGGTGAATCAAAAGATGTCAGACTGCGCACAAAGCACGCCAGGGCTTTCGCGATGGCCGCAAAATCGATGGGTTCGCCGGGGAAGGCTTCCGCAAATTGTGCTTGGTAACGCTCCGTTTGAAAACGTGCTAGTACTTGATCCTCATTGCCCGTAATCCCCATCTCAATGGGCGATTCACCGAATAATGGCAGCAAAATTAAGGTTTCGATATCGGTGATGCTGTCGTGGGCCCAGGTCAGGGTTTGGTTGTACGCTACGTTGATCAGTGCTGATGCGTTGCGTCGATGTTTTTCACCCGTGGAGCCTTCAGAGGTGGTTTTTGGCTCGGCGAAGGCGTTGGCTTGTATGTGACAGCTTGAGCACGCTTGTTGTTGATTTGCTGACAAGTTCGTGTCGTAAAAAATGTGTCGCCCCAGCGCCACTTTGGCGGCTGTCATGGGATTATTGTCTGGCGTTTTTGGCGCAGGGACGTCGTCAGGCAGTTGCCAATCATACGGTATGCGTGATTCATCCAAGGGGTGGCAGGCGCTGAGATGAGCGAGAAGTAGCAGCAATGGGATGATTTTTTGCAACATGGGGACGTCATCATGGTTGGGTTGATTGGTTGAGGGTGACGCGCCGCGTCAGGGGTCTGGCGTAAAACGCTGTTTGTGATGCGTTGACGCCAAGCGTGGATAAGATGTCCTGACACAGAGGGGCGTCTGGTGTGGCAAGGCAATTATGCGTGTCATTTGTTTCATCACGTGTTGTTGTCTTGTTATCCAGTTTTTCCAAAATTGTGGCTAAATCAAAAACAAGGATGGATGGATGTTTAATATTGTCCAGTTGCACGGCGATCCGGTTCGGGTTTTTGCATTTTTCCACAGCGGGACGCAGCGCAGAAGCGGAAGCGCAGCCGGTAGAGCCCAGATGGAAAATAAAGGGTGTGCTTTGATTTGTTAATTCCAGCCGTAAAAATTTATGGCCCGTTTGCCATACCCAAAACATATCGGGGCGATTCAAGGGCGCTGTTTGTGTCAACGGGTTTTGGTGGTTGCGGTCAAAGGGGACGCCGACGGTAAAACGAATGGCGTCCACGGCGTCTGGCGCAACGCTGGATAAGAGACGAACGTTGAACGTGGTCTGAGTTTGTGGGTCGGCGGATTGTTTGCAAATCACTGAAAGTAAGGCGATGCGATCGTCGCTGGTCACTTGGGGGGTCTGGGTGGGGATCAATTGTGCTGAGCGCCATTGTTGGTTGTGGTGAATTTCCACCCCATAAAGATAGAGTTGCCACCGCTGTAGGCTCCATTGTGCGCTATTGGTTTTAATAGGCGTATCACAGTGTATTTCTTGGTCATTGTATTGAAGCTGAAACGTCAGTGAGTGCTCGTATTGGCGGGGTGAGCAGGCGCTCAGCAGCGCTAGGACGAGGAGCAGTCCTGGTATTGAATACACTATTGTCCGTTGGTGAGTGTTCATTTTTGTGGCGTCCGTCGTGTTCGATGGTCTTGTATTACTGTCTTGGGTGATTGTCTTTGAAAATGGAAGGGCCAAGACGTAGTGGATAATAATTGTATTGTGCGCTGATGGGTGATCAAG
>JARRRL010000196.1:0-8491 GCA_037380725.1 Gammaproteobacteria bacterium
GGGTGAAATGGGGACATCGCTGTGGTCTTTCGTGTTGGCACTGTTGATTGTGATTTCAGTACCCGGGTGTTTGGGGAGTTTGGATTCGTCGTCTGTTTTGCAACCCAACGGTGAGGGTATAGCTGCTAATGACGCCGTTCAAACGGGGCGAACATTCTATGATCAGAGTGGATGCGGTCTGTGTCATGGTAATCAGGGGGAGGGTGCCGTTGCCTGGCCAACGCCTTTGCGGGCTGATGAGTGCCAACTGGTAAATTGCGGCGATGTGGCGGCATTAACCAACTATATTGCGAATAATATGCCTTCGCCAGGGGCGTGTGTGGGAGAGTGTGCGAGCAAGACGGCAGAACTGATTGTTGAATTAAACGGTCCAGCATCAGCTCCACCCTCAGCCGTATTTGCGAGTGAGTATGATGCGCGTTGTGTGAGCTGTCATGGTGCAGCAGGAGAAGGCAATGTGGCGCTGAGTATTTCTCCTATAGCGCCGGGTGTGTGTGTGAATGTGGATTGTGCAGATGTGCTTGCTTTAGGCACTTATATCGCCACTACGATGCCGCCACCAGGGGGGACTTGTGTTGGAGACTGCGCCAGCCAAACTGCTATGGTTGTCAATGGTTTTTCTGCCAATGCACCTGGTGCTGAGGTCGGTGTTCCGCTTACGCCACCACCGGCTGCTGCTGATTTGACTCCGCCGCAACGGTTTTGTCGTGAGCAATTTATTTTGGATGATTTCCCCGATGAGATGGCGCTCATGTGCGAAAATGGAGAGCCTTCGACTGCGTTTCTTCAAGCCATGGCTGCTCCCTATGTTGGGGGAGCAACGCCAGCGCCTCCATTGTTGATTAACCAAGCCGCTGACGGGATCAGTAAATTTGCAACCATCGGTGCTATACGCATTAATAAACCCATCGATGCGGTTTTTGCGCAACGCGCTGCACTCAATAATTTCAATTTAACGGCTGGCTCCGCCACAATTGATTCCGTTCAGACAGCCGTCATTGCGCCTCAGGGCGCTGGCCATGAGGGCGGTTTTGAAATGGAGGTGAATACGACGGTTCGAGTGCTTTTCGTTAATATAAATATTGATATGAAACAGCAGCGTGAGTTTTTTGATTTGTCGGGTGACGGTATGATCAGAGCCGACTTGACGCGACTGAAACCGAATGATCCCCTGAATGTGGATAATATTTTGAGCAACGTGGTGGGCTTCATGATGTCGGAGGGTGATAGCACTTTGCTGGTGAGTGTGGTGCTTCAAGAGGTCGATAACCAGGGTTTTCCTGATCAGGCATTGCAGACCTTTTCGTCACTGACGCCTGCCTTGAAAGCGCATGCATTTACGGTTTTGAGTAATTAGAAGCATCGACAGAGAGGTGTGTTCACACGGTGTTATCCAAGCAGAGTCGGCGATCACGACGCGTTCTGTGTTATACCGTTGGGCTAGTGATCGCGTTTGCGCTCGGCGTCTTTGGTTTTGGGGGGCGCCGGGCAGAAATCACAGACTGAGGGGGGCGAAGCGCTTGCTCAGGACTTGGGTCGCGCGAATAATGAAGTGGGCGAGTCTCTGGTGGATTCAGAGAATACGGTTGTGGAATCGCAGTCTGAGCTTAACCCTGTACTGGCCTTACCCGCTGTCGACTCGCTGGCAAGACTCCATGAAAAAATAAAATCTTTTGAGCCCGATCCGATGTATCGAGAGCCTCAACGCTTGCTGCCAAGCGAGGAACAGGGCTTGTCCTATGCTGATCGCATTGCTCAGCGGCGAAAACAAATTCGAGAGCAATTTGCTGATTTGTGCGCACATTGTCATCACTTTGATGATCGAACAGTCGCTGCGAATACGTTTTCTTTGTCCTTGCAATCCAAGGATTGTCGCAGTATCGATTGTGCTGATATGAATCAATTGGCGCTATACATTGATCGCTACATGCCGTATGGTAAAAGCAATTATTGCCGTGAGCGCTGTGCGGGCGATCTGGCTTTATACGTGTACTATCAGGGCAATGATTTGTTGGCGGCGCTGCATCAAGTAATGTCAAGGGTGTTTGTCGATGCGGATATTGTGATCAGGGATGAAATGCGTGCTGGGGTATTGTACCAGCGTTAAACGCGAAACACAGTAAGCGTGACTGTACATTTCAGATTTTACAGCCCAGATTGTGAATCATTTGCTATGTGAACTGTTCTGCTTGTGTCAAGCTGTATGTGAGTTCCTGGCAGAATATTTTTGTTCATGAAAAGCGGTATTCACGGCGCGATGTTCAGGAGGAACAGCGGGTGTGGATCAGTCTCAAATTAAATTCTTGCAGATTTTTTTACCCTTGGTGGTGATGCTGACCTTGGTTTCCATTGTCATTTATCGCATCGAAATCCGAACCATAGATTCCGTGGTGAGTGCGGATGACATCAGTAAAATTCGCGTCATTGATGAAATTATTCAACAGCAACTTCACACGCTCGGTACGGACGCCTTGTACCTGGCTCATCAGGAAAATTTTCTCAAATGGGTCAATCAACCCGATACGGATACACAGGCTAGGGCGCACCTTGATCTGCACTTATTCATTTCTTACTTTCAGTACTACAATCAAATTCATTTTATCAGTCCCAATGGGGATGAGTTAATTCGCGTTGATAAACCACTAGACCGTATGTCCATAATCGTACCCGACGATCAATTGCAAAACAAATCTCATCGCTATTATTTGTCAGCATTACAACAGATGCAGCCTGATCAGCTCTATATGTCACCCCTTGATTTGAATGTGGAACATGGCAAGATCGTAGAACCCTTTCAACCCGTGATTCGTATTGGGACACCCGTTTATGGGGAGGATGGCCAATATAAAGGCGCTCTGCTGTTAAATTACCGTGCCAAAGAGTTGTTAAATGATTTGCGAAGTTTTAATACTGACAACAAAGACAGACAAGTGTGGTTGTTGAACGAAAAAGGGTATTGGTTGTTGGGGCCCACACCCGAGGACGAATGGGGCTTTATGCAGCATACGGATGAGCAGCGGGGGTTTCAATTTTCGAACGCATTGGTTTGGCGTAAAATGCTCACGATGCTATCACAACGATCTTCGAGTAAAAACGCCGATGGTCTCTTTACCTATGCGCGTATTCAGTCTGATGACTTTTTGCCCACCGTGAACGATCAAACCTGGTATGTGTTGACGTATACCGCTCAGCGATACTTCAATAACCAAGCGGGATCCTTGCTTCATAATATTTACTTGTTCTATGGTTTTACCCTTACGTTAACCGGGCTGTTCAGTTGGTTGATCGCACGTAAAGAGACGGAACGTATTCAAAGTGAACATAAACTTCGAGAAAGTGAAAATCAATATCGTAATTTGCTCGAAGGGGCTCCGGATGCCATCGTTATTGTCAACCGATCGGGCCGCATTCAGTTAGTGAACACAGCGGCGGAACGTGTTTTTGGCTATGAGCGGGGAGCATTGATGAATCGCCCCATTGAAATGTTATTATCAGAGCGGTTTCAAACTCAGCACGTCAAGCATCGACAAGGTTATGTTGATCAGCCGACTGTGCGACCCATGGGGGAGAGTCAAGAGCTGTTTGCGCAGCACCAAGACGGTAGCGAAATACCGGTGGAAATCAGTTTGAGTCCTTTCCGGCAAGGTGATGACATGCTGGTGACGGCGGTCATTCGAGACGTCAGTGTTCGGAAGCAACGAGAGCATCAATTTCAAAATCTCAATCACAGTTTGATTAAACGAACCATAGAATTGGAGGATGTGAACGGTGAACTGGATGCCTTTAGCTACTCGGTTTCTCACGATCTGCGTGCGCCACTTCGAGCCATTGATGGTTTCAGTCATGCATTGCTGAAAGAGTACGGTACACAATTGGATGAACGCGGACGGGATCGATTGACGCGAGTGCGTTCAGCGACTCAGCGTATGGGGGTATTGATTGATGATTTATTGGCGCTTTCGCGAATCAGCCGAACTGAAATCAATCGGGAAAACGTGGATGTCACCCAATTAGCGAGCAAAATTGCTCAAGAATTACAGCAAAGTGATCCGAAACGTGGTGTGGTGTTTGACATCCAGTCTGCGCTCAAAGCTTACGCGGATGCGCGTCTCTTGTCCATTGTCTTGATGAATCTCATGTCAAACGCCTGGAAGTTTACCGGTCGAAATAATAATGACGCTCGTATTGAAATGCGAGGGAATTGGGAATCGGGGAAATACGTTTACCGTGTGTCCGATAATGGCGCAGGATTTGATATGACGTATGTTGATAAATTGTTTATGGCTTTCCAACGCTTGCATAATGCCAGTGAATTTCCGGGTACTGGCGTCGGGCTGGCAACCGTTCAGCGCGTGGTGCGTAAGCATGGCGGTCGCGTCTGGGCCGATTCGGAAGTCGGAAAAGGATCGAATTTTTATTTTACCTTGGAGCCCGAGGAGTAATAGTATGAAGGAGAGAATCATTTTGTTGGTGGAAGATAATCCGGATGACGAGTTGCTCACGCTTGATGCGCTGGCGGATAACAAAATTTTGAATCCGGTTGTGGTGGCGCGCAATGGCGTGGAAGCATTAGATTATATGTTTTGCACGGGCAAGTACAAAAATAGAGACGTTCATGATCTGCCAGCCATCATTTTATTGGATCTCAAGTTACCCAAAATCGATGGTTTGGAAGTGTTACGTCGTGTTCGAGAAGATCCGCGTACATGCTTGCAGCCCATCGTAATTTTGACTTCTTCCAACGAGGATGAAGATCGTCTTAAAGGGTATTCGCTGGGCGCCAACAGTTATGTGCGTAAACCGGTCGATTTTGAAGAGTTTGTTCTCGCCGCAGGGCAACTGGGTCTGTATTGGTTGTTGTTGAACCAGGCACCTCATGCGCTTCCGTATATAAAACCGGATACGTTTATAAAAGGATAACGGGTGAAGTATGAGGTTGAATCTCAGTGATTTGTCGACTTTGCGCGCACTGATTGTTGAAGACGATGAAGATGATTTTGTGTTGCTTGTGGATCACCTGTCGTCGCATGGGGTTCAGGTCATTGCGGAACTCGTTGATACGGAAGCGGCGCTGAGGAACGCCATGCGGAACCAGTGGGATGTGATTTTTTCAGATTTTACGATGCCGAACTTAAATGGTCTACGTGCCTTGGAGCTTGTGCGCGCTTTGGATCCGCATGTTCCCTTTATATACGTGTCGGGCACCATTGGAGAAAGCGCAGCGGTTAAGGCAATGAAGGCGGGAGCGCAGGATTACGTGATGAAAAATGATCTCACGCGTTTGGCGCGGACGGTGGAGCGGGAGCTGCAGGACGCTAAGGACCGTAAGGCGCAGCACCACGCTGTAACGATGCTGAACAAAATGTCACAGGCGATACGCCAAACGGCTGAGTGTGTTTTCATCACTGACTTTCAAGGATGCATTGAATACGTGAACCCGGCGTTTGAAAAACTGACGGGTTATACCTTGGCGGAAGTGCAAGGCAAAACGCCCTCGTTTTTGTGTGTTGAACACGATGAGCAAAGTCAATCCGCGCAGCGCTTGCAATTTATTCCCGGTAACACATCGTTTACCGGTGTTGTGGTTAACCGACGTAAAAACGGTACCGATTTCTATGAGGAAAGAGTCGTGTCTCCCCTTTACAATGAGCAAGGGGAAATCACAAACTTCGTTTCAACGGGGCGTGATATTTCAGTACGTGTTTTGGCGGAAAAATCGCGCAATCGCTTGTACAACGTCCTGGAGTCGACGCTGGATTTGGTCGCCATTATTAATCTGAGCGGATCGGTGCTGTATCTGAATCGCGCGGGTTGCGAGATCTTGAACGTCCCGCAGAGCACCTTGTTGAACAATCCGCCACTGTGGGAGTTATTTCCGGATGCGCTGGCGAAACAATTGCAAGAACATATTTTCCCCGCGACCCATGAAAAAGGGCATTGGTCCGGTGAGGTATGGGTGGAATCGAAAAGGGAAAGAGTTTCCGATCTCCCCTTATCGCTGATGGTTTTGGCACACACCGATGCGCTCACGACCACGCCGTACTTGTCGCTGATTGGGCGTGATATAACTGAACGGAAGCAATTTGAAGTCCAGCTACAGCACCAGGCCACACACGATCATTTAACGCAACTGCCCAATCGTTATCTTTTGATTGATCGTTTGGAATCCGCGTTGCATGCTGCGCGCCGACAGCAAAAAAATCTTGCTGTGTTGCTGATGGATCTGGATAAGTTTAAACAAGTGAATGATAATTTGGGTCACCAATCGGGTGATGAATTATTGGCTCGATTGGGCGGTGACGAATTTACAGTGCTGATCGAAGACGCTCAGTATCCAGAAGGCATTTTGGTTGTGCTGAATAAAATCATACAGGCGTTTCAATCACCGTTCGCGATCAGCGAGAATCAATTGTTTGTCAGTTGGAGTATTGGCGTTGCTGTCTATCCTCAGGATGGCGTCGATAAAGAAGATTTATTGCGCCACGCGGATATAGCCATGTATCGCGCAAAATATCTTGGCTCGAATTACCATTATCAGTTTTACACCTCGGATATGGATGCGCCTGGACGCGAGGTACTGCAAATGGACACGGATTTGCGTTACGCCATCGAAAATCAGGAACTGAGTTTGGTCTACCAGCCGCAAATTGATATACGGACGGGAAACATCGTGGGTGTTGAGGAACTGCTGCGCTGGAAAAGCCCATCGAGAGGATTGGTGTCGCCCGCTGTTTTTATTCCATTGTTGGAAACCACGGGATTGATCGTCCGGGTCGGCGAGTGGATATTGCGCGAGACCTGTGCGTTGTATCATCGATTGCGCCGGGCTGGAAAATCGAGCGTCCGAATCAGTGTGAATATTTCAGCGGTGCAGTTCCAAGATCCAAACTTTCAGAGCATGGTTTCGGATATGGTGGAACACTTCGCGCTACCGCCGGGTGTTCTGGAACTGGAAATAACTGAAAACATTGTTATGCATGATCCGATCCGCACGGCGGATGTGCTGATTGCGCTTAAGCAAAGCGGTGTGCGGACGGTGATTGATGATTTTGGTACGGGTTACTCGTCGCTGGCCTATCTGAAGCGGTTTCCCGTCAGCACCTTGAAGATCGATAAAGAATTTATCGCGGATGTCCCTTCTGATTCCAGTGATGCCGCTATTGTTGAGGCCAGCATCGATATGGCCCATAGATTAGGCTTAGAAGTGGTCGCTGAAGGTGTGGAAAATCAAGTGCAATTGGATTTTTTAAAAAAGCTTAACTGCGATATTGCGCAAGGCTATTTGTTCAGTGAACCCTTAGATGCAGAGCATTTGCTATCGCATTGCTTGGAAGATTCAGTCGCACTCATTTAAAACTAAAACGCTGGGCGGCCTGGCGTGGGTGGCGTGGCGCTGGCCGGTATGGTAAGCACAACCTGGAGTCCACAACCGTTCGCTTGGGCATTTTCGAAGTTTAGGGTTCCATGGAGTTCCTCGATGATATCGCCAACAATGGCCAAACCCAATCCGCTGCCCGGTGCCGTGGTGCCGCGCACGCGATAGAATCGTTGCGTGACCTTTTGTTTTTCTGCATCCGGTATGCCTGGCCCATTGTCTTCGACAATGAGTGTGAGGCGCTCTTGCTGCCACGTGGCGGACACCTTGATGTGGCCTTGCGTGGGTGTATAACGGATCGCGTTATCCAGTAAATTCATCAATAGCGTTTCCAGCATCATTTCGTGAAGGTAAATCGGTGGCACATCCGGTGCGTGGACTCGTACAGTCTGGTTTTTTTCTTCGGCGAGAGGCGTCAAATGGCGGACAACGCGTTCGATCAAGGTGGAGATCGCGATGGGGTGTTGTGAGGGGGGCAAGTTGGAAGACGTTTGCGCCAGCGTGAGCAGCTGATGCACAACGTGTGTCATGCGATCGACGCTGGCGACGATGCTGTTGGTGGTTTCCAGTGAAATGCCTTGTTGGGATACGATTTGGTTGTGGAGATTTTGAGCGTGAAGGCGAATAGCGGTTAAAGGGGTGCGTAATTCATGCGCGGCGTTTGCCGTGAAAGCGCGTTCTCGTGCCAGTGTGGATGAGACGCGATGCATTAAGGTATTCAGGGCTTCCACCAAGGAAAGCGCTTCAAGTGGTACGCGGGCGGGGTCAATGGGGTTCAGGTGCTGGGGTACGTAGCTGCGGATCTCGTTGGACAGGCGATTCAGAGGCCGGAAGCTACGTTTGATGGCGATGCCTAAGGTGATGAGCAGGAGCGGTAAAACGATCATAAAAGGCAGTGTGGTGCTCAACACGATTTCGTGTACCAATTCAGACCGAATATCATGACGTTGGGCAACTTGTATGAATCGATCGTCCTGGGGGCTGAAAAGTGTGAACGTGCGCCAGCGGAGTGGTCCCTGGTTGACATCGTGATAGCCGTACTCGGTATTGAGCTGCAGCGTGTCGTTTTCTTTTGTATGGTTGCTTAGAATGGGTTTTTGGTCGCCATCCCACACT
>JARRRL010000197.1:0-6809 GCA_037380725.1 Gammaproteobacteria bacterium
CTGGCGCAGGATCAGGGATCAGAGGTTCGAGCGGCCTTAGCGCGCAACCCTAGCGTGATTTCTGATGCTCGGCAGGAGAGACTGGCTCGAGATCAGGACGCAGAGGTTAGAAGAGCCTTGGCGCGCAATCCCAGTTTGACCTCTGATGCTCACCAGCAGAGACTGGCTCAGGATCAGGGCGCAGAGGTTCGAGCGGCCTTGGCGGGCAACCGTAGCCTGACCTCTGATGCTCGGCAGGAGAGACTGGCTCAGGATCAGGACGCAGAGGTTCGAGCGGACTTGGCGAGCAACCGTAGCCTGACCTCTGATGCTCGACAGGAGAGACTGGCTCAGGATCAGGACGCAGAGGTTCGAGCGGCCTTGGCGCGTAACCGTAGCCTGATCTCTGAGGCCCGGCAGGAGAGACTGGCTCAGGATCAGGACGCCGAGGTTCGAGCGGCCTTGGCGCGTAACCGTAGCCTGACCTCTGAGGCCCGGCAGGAGAGGCTGGCTCGAGATCAGGACAGAGATGTTCGAGCGGCCTTGGCGGGCAACCCCAGCCTGACCTCTGAGGCGGCACAGGAGAGACTGGCTCGGGATCCGAACAGACGTGTTCGAGTGGACTTGGCGCACAATCCCAGCCTGACCTCGACTGTGCAGCAGATTCTGGCACAGGATCGAGATGCAGGTGTTCAAAAATTTTTGAGGCGAATTGCTCCGGCTGAACGCTAGTTTGAGTGTTCCGGAATGGGTGTTCAATTTGAGCGGAATACGCAGTGTTATCCTGAAGCGCAAACGGGTGGCTTTCATCCAATTAGAATAGTCGCTAAAAGA
This sequence comes from Gammaproteobacteria bacterium, assembly GCA_037380725.1. Taxonomy (GTDB): domain Bacteria; phylum Pseudomonadota; class Gammaproteobacteria; order Pseudomonadales; family JANQJO01; genus JARRRL01. The sequence continues at coordinate 814 of JARRRL010000197.1, forward strand.
ACGACCAGAAAAATTACAATAGATTTACTTTTGATTTGTTGTTGATAGAATGCTCCGATCAAAAATTAGCGCATTTGGGGCAAAGTCAGCATGGTTAATTCTAACAGTCATTTGAGCGTAAGCACACCTGTCGCCAATCACATCATTCCCCCATGCGCTTCTGCCCCTGTAGAGCTTCCCCCGGAAATTTGGCGTGAGATAGCCGCTGTAGCGAGTGCTGATTCAGTAGTGACGCTGCGGCAAATTTCACGTGATTTGCGCTCAGCCCTTGGCCGTCTTGATCAAGCGAATTTGAATCGAATTAATCAACATCCTGATTCAACCGTGAGCCTTTATCAGTCCGATGATGGTGTGCGCTCTGTCACAAGAGATCCGGAAGTTCAGGGTGCAATGGCTAGAGATGAAAATATATCACAAGCACTGCAAGAGTTTTTTGTGCATAGTGATGATGTTCATGTTCGAAGGCTCTTGGCGCACAACCCCAGCCTGGCTTCTGATGCTCGCCAGCAGACACTGGCGCAGGATCAGGACACAGAGGTTCGAAAGTACTTGGCGCTTAACTCCAATCTGACCCCGACTGTGCAGCAGACACTGGCGCAGGATCAGGACGAAGAGGTTCGAGCTTGTTTGGCGATCAACCCTGGCCTGATTTCTGACGCTCAGCAGGAGAGACTGGCTCAGGATCAGAATGTACTTGTTCGAGCTTGTTTGGCGCTCAATCGTAGTCTGACCTCTGAGGCGCGACAAGAGGCACTGGCGCAGGATCAGGACGAAGAGGTTCGAAGGGCCTTGGCGCGCAACCCCAATCTGACCTCTGAGGCCGTGCAGCAGAGACTGGCTCAGGATCAGGATGCAGAGGTTCGAGCGGATTTGGCGGGCAACCCAAATCTGATCTCTGAGGCACGACAAGAGGCACTGGCGCAGGATCAGAACGAAGAGGTTCGAAGGGCCTTGGCGCGCAACCCCAGCCTGACCTCTGACGCTCGGCAGGAGAGACTGGCTCAGGATCAGAGCGTACCTGTTCGAGCGGCTTTGGCGATGAACCCTAGCCTGACCTCTGAGGTGGCACAGGAGAGACTGGCTCGGGATCCGAGCAGAGATGTTCGAATGCAAATTTATATTTCTTGCGTTATTCGCGATTTGCGCTCCTGATCCCGCTGCTTGAGCCCAGCGCCAATGTGCTGAACAGTACGTGCCAACACAGCCAGCGAGACTATATTATTTTTACGGTAAGCAGCAACGCTTCTATTTTTTGCCATGTCCACATGGGTAAATTTATAACCCAGATATGAATGCAGGCGGTGACGCGTTTGCCCGTCGACAAATTTATTGGCTGACAGCAATCGCCTGTATATTTTTCTGGTCAAAAAATGTTAAGGCAATAATATTGCAGACAGAAAGCTCCAAGCAGAAAGTTCTATCCAGAGTCAGGGACGGGAAATCTAAAACATTGGCGCTTAGCATGTCTATTTTGAGTGTGGCATTGAACTGTCAATAAGCTGTCGCCATGTTCAGCGCTGGGCTGTCAATGTATTGAATTAATATCCGTGTTTTTAGGGAATATCCGTATAACGATGAGCGGGACGAACGCGCGTTCGGCAACTACGCTGTTATTGATTAATGTGAAAGTGTGGTGTATTTCTCATTTGTTATTTACTTGAGGGTATTATGAAGAAAAAGCAATCGAAATATAAGGCGTTACGAACAGTTGGTGCGGCGACACTGTTGGCGGCACTTGGTGGTTGTGGCGGTAGTGGTTCTTCGTCATCAAGCTCTGGCGATGCACTCACAGATTCCAGTGTGAACAATTCGGATACGAGCACCAGTACGACCAGCACCAGTACAAACAGTGTTGGGGAAACCCTTTCTGCCCAAGTAGTGGGGATTGCTGTTCCATCTGAAATTTCGGCTGTGCCCGCAGATGCGGGCACCAGCACAGCAGGCCTGCGCGGGGCTTTGCTGCGCATGGCGCGTGTTTCTGCTGTGTCGGAGTTGGGCGCTGACTCTGACTACGTCAAAGCGAAACCCAGTGTGTACGTTGAGGAACGCGCCCTCGAGCAGTTTGATATTATAGAGCAAGTTTTCAGTGCGTTGGCGCAGACGCATTATGCGGATGAGGATAACGTCAATGCCGGGCCTTATGTCGCGATGATTGCGTGGGAAGAAAAGGAAAACGGTAAAGACATAAAACAGTTGCAAAAATGGACCGTTGAATCCCGTATGATTGTGGTGGATGATTTGCCCGACGATGTGACGGGTAACACAACCGGTGATGTGAATAAATTATTGGCGTGGATTCCGGAACGCGATCGCGATACCGGTGAAGAATCGTTAATAAAGGCAGAATTTTTAATTTATACCGCACCGACAACGGCGGCGGATGGTTCGCTGTTGGATTACGGCGAATGGGACATGAACGTGTTGATGGGCGCCTCCGCTGACGGTGTGGATACGATTCCTAGCGGTGGTTCGGCTAACTTTTTCGCGGCCAGTGCGCGTATCGCGCAAGATGGTTCAAGTGCTTTGAAAGTACACGAACGGTTCACTGAATCCTTGGGTGAGTCCGGTGGACCTATGGCCCAATCCGATATGACCATTTCGGATGAAATGCGCGGTATTTTAATTCGGGATGGTTCGAACGGTTATGGCAAGGTGTCTTACCCAGATTGGGAAGCCTGTTTCCACGGCGGGGGAGGTGGAGAAGGCGGTGATGGCGGAGAAGGTGGTGATGGCGGTTCAGGTACTTCCCCGTGTGCGGATGGCGTGCCGACAAACGTAGCGCAATACGCGTATAATGCTACGTATTTGGGTGTCCAGGAAATTAATGATGGCACCGCGAGCGATGCCATTTATAAAGATCGTAATCTCGATGGTGCGATTCGGGTGGTGCACGCGTACGATTTGTTTTACGCGGATGCGGATGAATCAGCGGGTATTGCTGCGGGGGATAATTTACGCCAACACAAAAACTTCGGTTTTCCGGTTACGTTTACTTCAACCGCACGAGATAATGATAGCGTTTCGTTCGACGAGTTTGCATTCTATGGTGCGTGGCAAGGACGACATCAGTTGTGGGGGCCCGCTGACGCCATCACCGCGACAACAAATGGATCGGATGGCACGACGTTAACGCGCGCTGATTTGCCCCCCAGTGTGACCGCGCCCACCTACAAATTGAAGGAATTCGATGGCACTTTCACGAAGCGCGTTTTAGTGGACGCGTCGTTGGATGATATTCGTGGTTTGGCGGTCGAAACGTGGCTGAGTGATCATTATGATTTGTTTTATTTTGAAGATTTTAAACACGATGGTGACGCAAATACCACCGACGCTGGCTGGTATTTTTGTAATGGGGAAATCGATTGGGGCATGTTTCAGTTTGGTGGCGATACGCCACAAGAGCCCGTGTGTCGAGCCCGAGGTGGGAGCGAGTCCATACCATTAACACCTTTAGCGGGTCAGGATGGTGTGCTCGGTGGCGAGGATGACGCCGATTTGGTGGCGGAGCTGGCGGTGGGTGAGGATGAACGTCGCTGGGTGAATATTGATTCTTGTCAGCCAGAAACGGGTTGTCAGCAATATGTCTATTTGAGTAGCGCGCCACAAAATAGCAGTAATTTTGAATTTACCGGAGCGGGTTTTTATCGGGCCGATTGGGGCATGCGCGGACTGGTTCCGCTGAGCCCTGCCGAGAAACTCACGCCGCAGACGGGTATGAATGTGTCGGTCAACCTAGGCGGATCGGTGTACATCAGTTATGTGGGTGAGTCCGAGGTAACTGATACGGGTTGGGTTGTTAAAACGTTGACGGGTTTTGATTACGACACGTGGACGCCAACGTTTTCGTCGGCAAATGATCGTCCTTTTACCCCAGAGCGGGGCGCGCAATATTACATGAACGCGAAAGGTCAAAACTACGTGGTGACGCGCGTGGGTGAGGACGCGACTCAGGCCAGTTCGTATCGCGTTGAGTTTGAGCTGCAAGTGGCCGCGAACCCGGCGAACACCAACAGTGCAAACAGTGAATCCATTCTGCCTGACGGTACGGCGTATTTGGCGACACCATGGGATGAAACGGTTCAATTGACGCTGAATGAAGACGCCACGAGCGCGAATTATTTATTGCTAACGGTGAAATCGGATTCTTCTCAAAATCTGACAGAGGGTGCCGTTTACACCGAAGATTCGTGGGGATTAACCGCTTATAATGCCATGGGCCAACCTTTGGCTGCTGATGGTATGGCCTTGCAGGCGGATGAATGGGGATGGGTGAGCCCAGAGCAAAATGATGGCAAACAACCCGTGCAATTCAACTTTGAATATTCAGGGGATGATGGGGACAGTTGGGGTAAACAACAGTTCTTGGTTGCGGCAGATGGTGCAAACTTGGGTGATTACATCATTCTTTCTGATCCGCTGTCATTGGTCAACGTTTCGCTCGTGGATAATTTGGGACAAGATGTCGCTGGTACGGTTACCCTGCAGTACGACGGTTGGATGCACGGTTTACCGGACATTTATCGCGAGTTAGAACGCAATAATTGGAGTATTGAAGGACTGGGTGAGAAAGTACGCCGTTTGACCTTGGGTCAGCGTGTGACGGACAACTCCGGAACGGACTACTTTGTGAAACCCATGGAGACCAGTCTGTTTTTGGGGGTGGTGACGGCCTTTCCGAATGGTGATCAACCGGATATAACGCAGGCTGATGGCGTGGATTTGAGCTCGGTACCGGATTATACGCATCACGAAATGGGCGCACTGCCGACTTCTGATGAGGATGGCAATCCGATTCAGACGAAATACTCAGAAGGTATTCCTTTGACAATGGAATAAAACACCCTCGAATAAGCAGAATAATCCGTAAAAACGGCTGGAATGTTCCAGCCGTATTTTTTGTCGCTTCTGTTTTTATATCGCTATCCGTCGGCGTACACCGTGTGTCAAAAGCCAAAATGGTGTGAATCGCTTTACACCTGCCAAGGAATAATACAGTAAATGACTGTTTTTTCGTCTTGTTTCATCTATCATAGTGCGGGCGCTGCTGGCGCTACAGATACAAGCTTCACTATGCCATGAGCTTGTTGTAGCGAGTTGTAGCGAGGGGGGAAGGAGTAGAAAGAGTAATAGTTAAAAAATGGAGAAATAGGGCAAGATGGGTAAAATGGAGAGCAATAGCATGCAGATCATGAAATATATATTAAGCGGCATTTTAGCATTAAGCCTGTCATTCACTGTGTATGCGTCTACTGTCGATATTGATGTAGTCATCCGTGATTTTAACATTAATCACCCTGACTTTGAGCCAACTATTAGTAGTTCTAGTATTGACACCGGTATTGTCGCGCCTACATTGGGATCAGATGGTAAGCCGGTCTACACCAGTTCAGCCGGTCATCCCACGACGCACGGTGTTGATGCTTTTAATCAATGGTATCGTGATGTGGCGGGCGTGAATACAAGTACAATCAAATCCATTACCTTGGACAATACGATCACCGCTGATCCGAGTGTTTACACGTTTTCGGATAACACTTTTTTTCCGATAGATGGCGAGCTTTTTGGAAATGAAGGCTTACCACATAATTACCATTTCACCTTGGAAATGCATTCGGCTTTCACGTATTCCGGCGGCGAGACTTTTACGTTTGCTGGGGATGATGATTTGTGGTTGTTCGTCGATGATCAATTGGTCGTTGATCTGGGAGGCATTCACACTACAGCGGTGGGTAGCGTGGCGTTGGATTCCTTGGGATTGGCCTTGGGTCAAACGTATGATTTTGATCTTTTCTTTGCTGAACGTCACACTGTGGCTTCTGCCTTCCGCATTGATACATCCATCGAGTTGGCGCCAACTGCCATTGCCATTTCGGAACCCAGCTTGTACATGCTGGGTGGTTTGGGTGTATTGGGTTTGGTGCTCATACGGTTCTGGTGTTTTCGTCTACGTCGTGTTTGAACGATCCTGATTGATCTGTCTGTCAGAGGGGCGGGGC
>JARRRL010000198.1:0-6477 GCA_037380725.1 Gammaproteobacteria bacterium
GACAGACGTTTTGAAGAAGCTCGATGTCAATCGTTACCACGAGTTGCGCCTTGCTGTGTAATCTGTCGATAGGCGTCCGCGTTGGTGATCATAAATATGGCTGCCGTCCAACTGAAAGCGCCAAACCCAATTTTACGTTGTTGTTCAAGTGGTGCTGTGGGAATGTAGTATTCTTGAAAACCAACAGTATCCACCAATTGATTCAGATCATTCAGTAAGCGCTGTTTAATGCGTGTTGCTTGTTGAGCGAGTGGTGGATTTGTTTCCTGATGCTGTTGCTGGACGCTTTCTAGTCCCCTGATTGTTAAGAAATTGGTGATGGGCCAGACACTGCCACGCCAATAACGCTTGATATCAAAAGCGGGGTTGTCTTTCGCGGTTGTGGGTACGGAAAAATTAAGTTTGTATTTCATCGGATCGTCTAAGGCGTTCAGTAAACGCGCCGTACGCTGTTCATTTTTACCCAGGCCTGCTAATAAGGGCGCAAAACCCGAGATGGTGTCTGTCCGTATGGGTTTCCCCAAGCCGCTCATGGGCTGTGTCACATCACCTTCGTGGGAATCGGCGTTTAAATCCAAATTTAAGTATCGCGCCATATCATCATCCCACGTATTGCTTAATGCACGCTGACTCGCTTGTGCCTTATCGTCAAGCCACTCCGCATGGCGTTCATTTGCCAGCGATAAGCGCTGAGCGGTGTCCGAACGATAAAATTTCCCCAATTCGGCGCATCCTTTCGAAAAAATACTGGTAAAAAGTACATCTTTTACCCGAAAGGGCGCAACTTTAGGTATTTGATTTTGATCAGAACCCAGTTGATTATATTGATCAACGAGCGTCATATAGTCGTAATATTGCTTTTGTAAGGGTCGTTCAGATGTATTGCTGTTTGTGTTTGTGGTTCCTGTGCCTGGCGTGCTTGAGCTTTCTGTTGGACTTGTCGTTTTTTTGACTACATCTCGACGCCCTTGATCCACTGCCGTTTTGACGTGTTGTGGGATGTTGTGTTCGTCGAAAACGCTGTGTTTCAAAGGTTCATCCCAAGATGGGGCGTTATCAAGACCACTTTCCCAGGGGTGCACGATGGTGATGAGACCGCTGTCTTCTGGGTCTCGTGCTGTGGCTAAAAATTGAGTAAAGGCCAATGCGCTATCCAGTACTTTGCTAGCACGTTCCATTATTTTCTGTTGTTGATTTGTGCGTTGTTCTGCTTGAGTTGGCATATCTTTCAACACAGCGTTCAGCACCTTCGGCACAGCCATATTGAAGATGGGGGGTTGGGTAATACTAGACGTGTGGGTGCCGGTCGGCGTATGCTGCTCGGTTTTCCAAAACTGAGCTCCTGGAAAATATATTTTTTCCTGTGTGTCTGGAAAAAAGTTAATATGTCCCATAAATCCATTACGCCATTGCCCCATGGATAAAGAGGCCAATTCATCCAGAGCTCGCTCTGGCTGCGTTTCCGCTAAGGCTATGGCGTGCGTTGCCGAATCCCAGAACCATTGATGCACATAATACTCTCGGGAAGGCATGGTTCCGGTATAATCTTCGCCATTGATGTTCCGAATCACTTGATTGTGATCCAATATACCTTGGCTTTTTTCGAAAAGTTGCGACAATCGATCCGGTGATAAACCATTAACGGTTGCCTGACGCAAGTGCGGTTTAGATGCGTCAAGCGCTTGTGGAATCGTCTGCGAATCAATGGGGTCGATGGCGGCGAGCGCTTGATTTTCCGATGGGTTAATTTGTGGCGCGACGGTGTCTAATACGTTTGAGTGTGCAAAAGAAGTATTTGTTTGCATAACAATTAACCCCTTTTTGAAATTATTATTGAACGGGTTTACTGATCGTGATGTGCCGATGACGTGTGCGCTTCAGTTTTTGTTCTCTTTTTTTGTCATCCGCTACACCTGCATCTGCTGCATTTTCTTTTATCTGGTACTTTTACCTGCTTATATTACAGCTCATATCGCACAAATTCACCCGCTTCATCCAGGCGATCCAGTTGGCCACTGTGCGTAACGACCGCAATGTTGGCGCTGTTGCTGGGTAGCAGGTAAGTTTCCGCGACGCGTTTCAAATCTGAGATGGTGACTTGCAGTACGCGTTGTCGGTGTGCATTAAAGGTCTCAGGCGTTCGTCCTTGCAACCAGTTGTGGAAAGCGTATTTGGCTTCCCCAGCCGGTGAGGCTGGCTTGTCAATGTCGGCAATCACACCCAAAATGGCTTGTTCCAAGGTTTCTTCATCGTGAGGGTTCTGGAGTAACCATTTGATGGACGCGTCAAAATCCGCCAAGGTTTCGGTTAAGCGGGGATCGCGATAGGAATAGAAACGGAAAACGCCACCACCTTGATCGTGTGAAGCACCGCCGCCGTAAGCGCCTCCTTCTTCACGGATGGCGCGGTGTAGAAATCCGTGTCGGAGAAACCCGGCCAGTACGCTTAAGGGAGCCGCATCGGGATGCCCCGATGCAACGGTTGGGAACGCTTTGGCGCAAAAATTGACTTGGGTATTGGTGATCCAGGCTTGATTTTCCAACTTCAGTTCGGGCGTATAGGAAAACGGTGCGCCGTTGCTGTCTTCACCATCTGTCGGCCACATGAGTTTTTCCGCTTCCGCTTCCCAGTCGAATTGATCGCTGATCACCAGGCGGAATTTGGGACTTTTTAGGAACGCTTGATGCAACGTGGCAAAACGTTCGACAAGGGTTTGTAAGGCGCTGGCGTCGTCTAAGCTGTCATCTAAAGTTTTGAGCTTTTGAATGCTGGCCAAACCGGAAAGGTGATGATTGAGGTGGCTCAGTCGACTGAGCCCACTGGAAGCGGCGCTCATGGCCAAGGCATGGCCGCGCCCAGTTACGCTTTGCTCGCGGCTGGCGCGAATTTGAGCAATCAAATCGCGGATACGCGTCGTTTCATCAAAGCGCAAATCGCGGAGCGTTTCGTCCATTAATTCGATCATGGCGTTTCGATTGCGATGCAAGGCTTTGCTGGATACCCCGACAAATCCGGCTAAGTGCTGCAGGTCGTTTCGGTACGCACGGATATCGCGGAAAAACGCGAGGCCACCCGTTAGGCTGGTTTGCCGTTTTTGCAGGGCAATGTAGTCTGCTGAACCGACGCCCAATTCGTCAAAACAACTGCTGTACAAGGGAAAAATCTCAAGTAATTCGGGGTCGAGTTGTGGCAGGGCCATCAGCGTTTGTACATAACTGATGCCGTTTGTGCCCGCACGGAACAAGGTGACCTTGGGCACCGGAATGGGGGATTCGATACCGGCTGCTTGCGTCAGAAGTGTGGTGGCGATGTCGCTGCTTTGTTGATCGGGTGTGGGAATGGGGACCGCTTTCGGTACATCCTGTAGGGTGACTTTGGGTAGGATGGACTCATCGTCTTTTTGCTGCTGTCGCGCTTTCAAATCCTCGGCCAATTGCACGATGTCGCGCTTTTCGGAATCCGTTAATTTGGACTTTATTTGAGCCAGTCGCGCTTTTTCTTGCGCTTCCATCCGACGGTTGAGTGTGGTGTCGGGTGCCACCGTCAGGCGGACGTAATGCTGGTTATTGAGCAGCATTCTTTGCGCGAGTGATTTAATAAAATCGGGTGATTGAATTGATTCGCGTAACTGCTTGAGGGCGGGATCCATGTCGAGCAAGGCAATGGGATTGCCGCCGTGTAAGCAGCCGGACAAGGTGGTCAACAGCAGTTGGAGACCATACGGAAAATGGTCGCCGCCAATCTCGCGCTGAGACAGCTCAATTTGATGGCACACGGATTCGAGCACATCGTGTGGTACGCCGTCTGTGGCTACTTTTTCTAATACATCGAACACGGCGCGCTCGAAGTGTTCCGCGTGTTCGGGGTCGCTGCCTTCCACGCCACAGATGAAACTCATTTGTCGTTGTGCGTCTTCCAGGCCGGTGAGTGCCGCTGGGGCGGTGCCGTATTCATAGGTTTCCAATACGTGTCGCAGTGGGGCGGCGCTGTTTTGGAGTAGCACTTGGCTGAGCAGGGTGGCCTCCAGGCGTTCGGTGGCGTTGGCGCTTTCTCCGAGCAACCAGGCCAGCAGGTGGTGGGTTTTTTGCGCCGTGTCTTCTTCGTGAATACCATAATATTCTTGAATTTTAAGCGGAGATACCCAGACCTTTTCCAAGGGGACGGTGATGTGCGCATCGGATCGTTTAAAGCGCGCCAGGACTTTGTCTTCCATCTCCGTTTGCAGTGCTTGGATTTCAATATCACCAAAGGTGAAGAACAGGGCATTGGATGGGTGATAGTGCGATCGATAAAACGCCAGTAATTGCTCGTGCGTCAGATCGGGGATGTCCAAGGGGTCTCCGCCACTGTTGTAGTGGTAGGTGATGGATGGGACCAAGTGGTGTGACAGGCGCTGATACAGATGACTGTTGATGGCGCTCATGGAGCCTTTCATTTCGTTAAATACGACGCCTTTGTACACCAAGTCGCTGTCGGGGTTGCTGGGCTCAGCAAACGCTACGCGATGGCCTTCTTGTGCAAAATCTAAGGGGTGTAAACGTGAGAAAAAGGTGGCGTCCAGATAAACCGACAACAGATTAAAGAAGTCTTTTCGGTTTTGGGTGGCAAAGGGGTAGGCGGTCCAGTCCGAACTGGTGAACGCGTTCATGAATGTATTGAGTGATCGACGCAACATCATGAAGAACGGGTCGCGAACGGGAAACTTTTCGCTACCACACAGCACGGTGTGTTCCAGAATGTGCGCCACACCCGTTGAATCAGTGGGCACAGTGCGAAAAGCCACCAGGAAGGCGTTTTCAGTGTTGGCGGCGCGAATGTGCAGGTGTTGTGCACCGGTGACGCGGTGCTCAAATTGATATACATCGACGTTCAGTGAGGCAATGTGGTGGTGATTTTTGAATTGAAAGGCGTCGTGGTGAGAAGGATTCGTTATGTTCATATGTCCTCAAATAAAGTTTGATTGTGTTTAGTGATTGTGTTTAGAGATTGTGTTCAGTGATTGTGTTCAGTGATTGTGCTCGTCTCGTGGGTGTTAACTTTTGGTGCTGTTAACTTTTCGACAGGCACGTCAGTTGTTGCAGCCAGTATAACAGCTGACTTTCTAATTACTACTTACTACCGCGACACTTGTGGTGATTGCTTTGCGATGTGATTGTGATGTGTTTGTGATGTGTTTGTGATGCGGCATTGCCTTTTTGGGTGTGATTCGGCTTGTCGATGAGTTCCGTTTGGCTTTTATTGGGTATCGGTAAACCTGATCGATGGTATTGTTCAGTTAGACGGTTGTTAACATGTGAAAAAATGTTATCCGAAGGGACGTTCCCGAAAGTTCGGTCTACAGTTTACTGTAGGGATAATCATAATATGGACAAAGGTGGACAGTCTGTGGAGCGAAGACTTTTTGAGCGAAAGACGCTGAATTTAAATGCGGTGCTTAAGGTCGCGGGCGGAGCGCGTGCTGCGTGCGTGATACAAGATTTTTGCAGCGGCGGCTTGCTGATTGTTGTTACAGAAAGTCCGGAGTTGGCAGCGGAGACCTTGCAACACGTGAAAGTGGGTGACGTGGTGTCGGTGGAGGTGTTGACTAAGCAGGATCGCTTTGAAATTGAAGCGGTTGTGGCGCGCATTGAAGAGCGTGATCTGGGGCTTAAGTTGCTGCGAAACAACGCGCGGATGATCGCGTGCTTTCAGAACCTACAAGTTGATTATAATTCGAGCAAAACTCAGACATTCGAAACGGATCAAGGTAAGGTCAGTTCGGAAGCGGAGCGTGAGGCGAGTGGTGACTTAAGTGATGAATCAGATGGTGAATCAGATGATATAGACGGTATGCCGCAAGCGGAACCACGAGAGCGGGATCGCACATTGGCGGCTATGCAGGGATTTACGCAGCAGTTTTTGGTTGAACGCTTGGCCGCATTCTTTAAACAGTTGCGGGATTCGTATCGCGATCCGAGCTTATGGGTGGCGGTGAATCGCGTGGCGCACGTTCGAGACGTCATGGATGAGTTGGTGAATGCCGAAGCCACCATTACCGATCAGATTCTGAAACAGGTCTTACCTTTTTTTACGGTGCCGGGCTTACGAGCAGCCTTAGAAACGATTGACGCGAAAGCCGAGGTGGAATTCAGCACACAGTTGTCGTTGGTGGATAAGGATGACTTTGAAGAATGGTTGCACGTTAAGATTTTGGCGCGTCGTTTGGAAGGAGAGTCCCAACACGCTTTGACGGCTTTGGCAGCACGCATTCGTTATTTGATCGGTGTTGTGGTGACGCCAGAAAACAATGGCATCACACCGGAAAAATGGGTCATGTATTTGCGCAACTGCTTGCAAGATATTGAGATTGATTTTGAAGCCTTGCAAATCATCCTCGATGCGTACCACAAAACGCTGCTCAGTCAGTTAAAAATTTATTACGCAACGTTGAACACGTGCTTGGATGATAATGGCATTTTGCCGGGAGAGGCGCTGGAG
>JARRRL010000199.1:0-6549 GCA_037380725.1 Gammaproteobacteria bacterium
TGAGTGTCTAAACATCACTTTACCCAGAGGCAGTAGGTTTTTTCCGCGCGATAGGCCAAGCCTAGTGAGGCATGAACAGTGAGCTGGCCTAAAACGCGAGTCGACTGACTGGAGGCTGGTGTGGGTATATCCACGGAAAACTCCTAGATAGTAAGATCTATTTATTTATACGGTATTCAGGGAGGGAGGAAGAACACCGTGAGCCATGTCACAAAAATCACACGCCGTGACGCATATCCCAAATATTTACCAGGATATGCGTTCAAATTGTCTTAATATCTGAGATCGCCGTCGGATTTGATCCTTTTTATAGAAATCTGGTGAACGGATGGCTTCAGAGTAAACGAACTAACTGGTTTATACAAATGCTGTTTTTAGATATTTACTCTGATAAATTATTGATGGTTTGATCCGGGATAAGGGGCAAATCTGATGATGAATAAACTGTTAGATTTAGTGGGAATGATTGGAAATCAAACAGTAATAGATTCATTGCTTAAATATGACAAAATAAGTCATGAGCCTATATTTCTCCTAGCCCACCCCAAACGACCTGACACAGAAGAAAAGCATCAAGTTCTAGCCAATGGCGCGTGGGCTCATTTAGTGAAGCACTTCCTGCGCATCTCCCGGCGAGCAATGTGACGACTCTGAAGATTCATAATGAGCCACCTCCGAGCTATAAGGGTGTACCAGGAGTGACACATACACCAGCAGGCGCGGCTGTTCTCAATGAAACTATTGATATCTATCCAGGAGCTCTGGATGATTCAAACTCGCATGATGTCAGCATAGAAGTCCAGGCTTTGCTCCTCCAGATTCAAAGCCAAAGTATGTCACCGGCTTTGGAAACCTTTGCTACCACCCTGATGGGGCGTTTACTCGGAGTCATTATGTCACACGAAATTGTTCATAGCCTGTTGGCCTTTGATATTCCAAGTGGCCATAATTCGCCGAAGATTACGGGTGATTTGATGAATAAAGGCATGGATTTAACCTTTACAGAAATGACCGGTTTTAAAAACACCACTCAAACGAGCCCGGTCGACCCAGCGAATTATATCGATCGTGGTATAACTGCTCTTGCCAGCTTGCTCACTACCAACCAGGGACGTATGAATGCTCGGTTTCCCGTGCCACCGACTTTTAAATAGAAGTGTTTAATTTTTGTCAAAGCAAACAAATATACTACTGGCTAACGGAAAAGACAAGTCGTGTGAGTGAAGCGAACCACCACTTGTCGTGCGGGATGCGTAGCATCCACTACCTCCGTTCCGGCGTTTTGCGCCTGCACGGCGGCTCCAAAATGTTACATTTTATGAGAAAAGAGGAACTATAATGCGGTCGGTGATTTGCGACGTTTGCGCTTAGGGAGGGTTTCATGGAACAAATTGCCTATAGCCAAGAAGTTAGGGCTCTCTTGGTTGCTTGTGATCTGCCAGTTGCAGATTTGCGTGATGATGGTGATGTTTGCTTTTTTGGCTTCCGTCAGGAGAACGAGCTTTGGGGTGTCATAGGGGTTGAGGTGCGAGGTGATTACGGACTTCTTCGCTCACTCGCGATTTCTGCAGCCCATAGAGGTAAGGGTCTTGGCCAGAAACTTGTAATATTTTCTGAAGAGTGGGCAACTCGCTCTAATCTAAAAGCGCTATATCTTCTTACGACCACGGCGAATGATTTCTTTGAGCGGTTGGGCTATGAGGAGCTATCTCGTTCGGAGGCTCCGAGCGCCATCATTGAAACTCAGCAATTTTCAGGATTATGCCCGGACGCATCGATTTTTATGGGTAAAGGGCTTGGCGCTAACCAAGCGTTGCACCGGACGAGCCGGATTCTGGCTTTCTCAATCCGAATGCATTGCGAAAAATGCTTCTTCCAATATGAGTACACTTTTTTATCTTAGGGGATGTTAGCATTTGATGGGGTCTTTATACCTAGCCTCGCTATCTACGAGGGGGTTGGCTTTGCAGAGCTGGCTTGTATTTGGTTTCCTGCTCTTAATCGCCACATTTGTAGCTGATTTAGGGCATCAACAAAGGGATGTTTTTTGAACGACAGTGTTAAAATCAATCAGAACAAAGCGCAAACGGGATGGGCTTGATTCAGGGTGCTAGCGCAAAAATCACACGCCGTGACACGGTGTTTTTATTTGTTTACTCTGATAAATTATTGTTGGTTTGGATTCAGGATAAGGGGCAAATCTGATCATTAATAAACTGTTAGACTAGTGGAAAAAGGAGGTTTGTTTATTGAAATTTATCGCTTTTATTTCAGGATTGGTTACATCAATATTAATGTACAAGGTTGTTTTCTCAGATAAAGATGACTTTATCGAATGTGTAAAGTTTTGGTTAACACCTGATATCGTCAGTATGTTTCGCGGAAAGTATTGGGATGACCATTGGGGTGAATTTAAACTAATTATTTGGCTTGGAGTTAGTTTCGCGGTCGGTTATGGGGTATACCACCTATAACACCAAGACTTGTAATACCTTTTGTTTAGATTTTGTGTCGTTTTAGAGAAATCGGGGGTCTAACAAATGTGTCATGCCGAAGCGAGACCTGTGCTTCGTTTCGCGCATGGCTTTCAGCCATTGTATGCGCTTCACTACGCTTCCGGTTTGGCTCGGCATGCATATTCCAGATATTTGCCGGGATATGCGTCCAAAAGGACTGAATATCTGAGATCGCCATCGGATTTGACGCTTTGTCAGGGAAAGCTGGCGGACTGGTGGCCTCAGAGTAGACAGTCTAGCTGATTCATAGAAATGGTATTTTTAGATATTTACTCAGATAAATTATCGATAGTTTGATCCAGGATAAGAGGCAAATCATGATGATGAATACACTGTTATAACCTCATCGGATCATAGAGGTCAAACTCAGAAAATGAATGAAAACCAAGAACAGGTCTTTAATTGGGATCGACCGCTTATTCTTTCCAAACGAGTTGCAGAGCAGCTTTATGTGTTAGCGGCTCAGCATGGATCGCGAGAAGCGTGCGGGTTGCTGTTTGGAGAAGAGTGTGACGATGTGAGCATAGTAAACGAGTTGATTTCTTTGCCCAATCTCAGCAAGCGTCCACACCGCTTTTTGATGAGTGCCGTGGTGAGTAAACGGATACAGAGAGAGATGACTTCTACATGTATTGCTTTGTTTCACACCCATGAGCACGATGCCTCACCCTCCGAGTCGGATCTTGACTCGCTTCGCTTGTCGAACGTCACATGGCTTATTTGCGCACCCGATGAGATGTGTGTCTATGCGCCCAATGTTCATCGGAGAACTCTCATAATTGAGGAGGAAATATCATGAAATTACCATTGTTTTTGCTGCCATTTGATCAGGGACGTAAGGCGTACGCATACCTTTACGACTTGGTCTTTGAACCTGGATCAAAAGCCTATTCGCAAACCTATGCTAAAGGACTAACCGAGTGGAAAACCGAACGCGATCCTCGGATGCGACGTATCAAGTGGTGTCTCAATATCTTACATTCCCAAGAGGAGTTGGAAGAGATGGTCTTGGATCGTCTCAAGTCTTATGACCTGGGTGATATCCCGGCGCAGCCCATGGAAGCAAGTGGAGGAAGTGTGGCGGAACACGATGCCGATTTATGCGATGTGGTTATTTTCTCCGATCTGAATATTTCCTATGGGGAGCGCATCGGTGTAGGGCGGTTCGATGATCTGGATGAAGCCGAAAATTTTGCCAATGGTCAAGAGCGCAGCACGTCACCGTACTCAGACGGACACGGGGGATACTATGTTGTTTACGATCCGGATCTGAGTGACTAAATAATGAATAATATACTCGAGGTAACTGAATTATGGACGATTTACTCAAGAATAGAGCCGTCGACATTCTTGTTGAGGATCTACAACTGCAATTAGCCTTGATGAAAACAAAGCAACGTCTCCTTGTCGAAATGCGTGAGCCGATTGATGGAGCTTTAAAAAGCGGAGGGAAACTTGACGAGCATCCCGCGTTAAAGGCAAAGCTGAAATCGACGCTCGTGGAAATCGAATACAAACAGACTATTTTAAGGCAAAATCATCAGGGTACGGAAGAAATGATTGCCCAGTATGAGGCACTTCGGCCCAGTGAGGAGGATCTGTCATGAACCAAGTTGAAGTTTCTTCCCTCCGAAATACGGATTACTTTTATTTCATGCTGGAAACGGTTCGCCTGGCTGAGGATTGTGTTTGGGCAAGCGTTTTTTCCATGAATCTCACATTTTTGGACGATACGAATCTCAAAGTGCGTGACTTTGTAAAAGAACTCGTATCGGCCCAGCAAAGAGGAGTAGATGTTCGAATACTTCTTTCGGGTGAAAGAGTGGAATACAGTGCTTTCCGAGTTGCCAACGAAATGGCCAACGATTATCTAATGTCTCAGGGAGTTGAAGTGCGGCGTTACGCCAGTTCCGACAAGAGGCAAAGTCATTCAAAATACGTCATCGTGGACGACAGCTTGGTCATCCTTGGAAGTCATAATTGGAGTCCAAGGTCTTTCGCTCTCGGTCGGGATGACTCTGTTGCGCTTCGTTCAACCGAATTAAATAAGCGTATGAAGGCAATCTTTGTCAACGATTGGGATCAGGGGGAGGTAAGCTATGTTTCTTGAAGAATTGGTGGCAGAAAATTCAAACCTTCGCACAGACATCGATACGCTCTTGGCAGAGGCTGCTACTATCGTTTGCGGTGAAGTGATTGAAGATAGAGCAGTAAGTGAAGAGAGATTAGAGCAATATCGAAGTTTACAAACGCTCTCGGCTCTCGATCAGTATGTGGTTGACGAATTGACCAATCGCGGGTTGCTCTCGTCGAAAAAAGAAGGATTATCTACCTACTGGGGACCACTGGAAGGGCTGTTGAATAAACCTACTTTTGAAACCTATTCCCGCCTTTTAGTGGAGCAGGGCTTCGGATTCACGGACGCTGTGGCAGAGCAGACACAGGAAGCACGTGTTGTCTCAGCATTAAAACATGCTGTCGAGAAGCTTAAGGCGGCCATGCACCCAAATAAACTTACGTTGGGAACCGATATTCATCGTTACTTTCGTTATCAAGGTCGTGCTCAGTCCATCGAACCGATCTCGAGTGATGCGGAGGTTGAGCTCATAGTCGGGGGACAGTATCCCTACCGTGTGGGTGAGCTTATCGATGAAGCAAAGGTATCCATATCGATGGCGATGTTCATCGTTAGTTGGGGAGATGCTGGTCACCCTGCCAGAAGGTTGGTTGAGAAATTGATAGCGGCGCATCAGCGTGGTGTGAAAGTTGAGATACTCCTGGATCAGGATAGACGCGATGATCTTTACATGACACGACAGATCAACCGTCCTGCGGCTAATGCTCTAAAAGAAGCGGGCGTGAATGTTCGTTTTGACAAAACTACTGAGCTCACCCATTCCAAAGTTGTAGTTGTTGACCAGCAATTCACGGTTATCGGTAGTCACAATTGGTCTCGTAGTTCATTCTTTCAATACGACGAAATTAGCGTTTTGATCACGGATGTATCTGTAGGCGTAGATTATCACGAGGATTTGTCGAGACGAATTAAAAAGGGGCTGTCTATTCCTGAGCCGGACATCTGGATTGAAGATAGTTGAGCGATATATTACAAGTAATTCGCGGTGTACCTTTTGAGCTATGGGTGGCAGCCGGATAGGTTCGTTGCGTTGGAAGGCAAATAATATAATTTGGATAATGATAAATTATTTGAAAAAATACATATGAAGAGCTAAGCAATGACGTGCCAGAAATAACACGGGCAGCAAAAAGCAGTTATAACAATCGTGTTAATCACATGTTGCACAATCAACGCCAGAAAGTCTTCACCGGCTAAACAGCGTGTTTTTCATGTTTTCGTCTTGCTATCTCGATACCGGAAGCTGATAGAGCGATAAATTCTGAAGCGCTTGCTCGCCTCGACCCACTTTCTTGCAATGAGCCACCCATTTTTTCGGCGTTACGTCTGGGCGCAGTGTCCGGGTTCAATCCAGCTTGACTAAGCGCGTTGAGAAACGCGCCCCGGAATGCGACAGCCAACGCTGTACTGTTAAACAGATAATCGCCTTTGACCTTTCGCCACTCACGTCGTTCACGATGGACACCGCCACCGGGTATCGCAATATGGACGTGCGGATGGTATTCCAAACGACGTGTGTGGGCATGTGCAACACGGGAACCGCTTCTGGTGTACCTTGCAACTGTTTGTCCTGGTGCGTGAAGGTTGCCAGCGTTTGCGGCACATTGAATCATCGCTGAATAGAAGACGTGTTTCGCATTGCGCCAACATTTGAGGACTTGCTGAAGTGCGACATGTGCCATGGTCGATAAAACTTTGAGCTGAGAAGGCAATAAATGCGATTGACATTGTGCTTTGAATTCCGCTTCGAATCGCTGGATAATTGACGAAAGCAAAATCATCGCACCGTCCTCCAGGTTAGGGTGAAGCGGTTCATCAAGGCATTGAGCGCTTGATGTGCATTATGCTGAGTGCAGGTGGTGAGATGGTTGTAACGAGCGGTGATGAGTATGGAGT
>JARRRL010000200.1:0-4842 GCA_037380725.1 Gammaproteobacteria bacterium
ATGGCCTTGTGGTTGGGCTTGCTCATTAACCCCCCGATCCAGCCGACAGCCGGTTAGCTGTATGTTTCAATATTAAGCTATCCAACAATTCCTTCGCTACACGTTTCTCTTCGACACTGAAATGTGGTTACGTGCAGGGCCTTGGCCAATCTTACCAAGGTCTCCAGAGTAGGCTGTGCGTATTCCGCTCAAATTGAACACCTATTCCGGTCGAACTTGAACACCGATTCCGCTGCAAAATGAACATTGATTCCGGCGCAACTTGAACACCGATTCCGGAGGAAAATGAACACTCCGATCTCCTTTGGCATTGCCCGAGGTGTTTTTACCTCAGGTGCTTATTTTTCGTCAATACTTTGCGTGTTTTTTATACCAACAGCTGGGCGCTTGGCGGTGCCTTCCCCTGAAAATGATCGTTATTTGTCCGCCGGTGTTTGCAAGTGCCTAAGTGATAGATGATCGTACCGCAATGCCTCATTCTTGCGACAGAACCGGTAAAGAGCCTCGGTAGTGAGCTTCAAAGGAAAAGGCGGAGGAACCTTCGTCAGGTAGGGTTGATCGAGCTGAACGCAAGTGAATCATATTCTTGAGCAATTTCAAGCAATCGTGTAACAAATTCCTCTTGGGACAACTGCGCAGTAGCCGGATCTTCCATAAACGCCTTGGCTTTGGGGTTATCGTTCAGGAACTCAGCTGTGCTCTTGACCATTTCCGATAACACTTCAAGTTCTTCGGGTGAACTGTCTGGAGAATACGCTTTAATCATTGCCTTGCGCCTTTCTTTTTGAGGGAGTGGATGGAGTCGGCAATGGCATGCCATGCTGTCAGGATGTATGTTTTGCTGGTTGATGCACGCAGGGTTGTCGAAGCTTCACCCTCTTCTTTGCTGCCATAATGTCGGCCCTCCTGTGAGCCACACAATACAGTCAGTCGATTAACTTAGCGTGTGGTCCATTTTATGAGGACCACTAATAATTTAATAAGGCGTCTACTGCCTCATAGTGTTAGGTGATAGCGTGTCAGGTGATAATTGCAGGATATGCTGATCTACACCTTGTCCAATGACAATCGGCATATACACTTTCGTTGTCGGATCGAGGTGATCTGTGTTGGCTAAGTAGGGATTTTGTCGGCAGGTTGGACAACGAAGATCGCGAGACAACGCCTTTTCCACACAGGGTAGATGGAAATGGTGGCCACAAGGGAGTTGTCTTTCGTCCAATGTTTTGAGTTCACTCAGGCAGATGGCGCAGGTAGGCGTTGATGCTCTTTCAGATCCTCCCTGATTTCCACCGATGGGCAAGCTTGCGTACGCTGATTCATTACGGACGACAATAGGAGCATCAGTTTCAGATGGGCCGCTTGACGTTGGACCACTCCTGTGGTGCTTCAGTTTATTAAAGAAATGCATCATAAATAGTCTTTTTAACCTTATCTATTGTGACCTTATATTTAGGAAAGTCAGGATTGTATCATTCACCCCATGGACATTGAAGCGAAATAACTCCGTTGGTAAGAATTTAAAGAGAATGGTATTTACTTCTATCACTTGGCTGGTTTAGCCCAGCAATATTGATCTAAAGTTATGTTTTCAAGTAGCAGCAGGTTGCGTAATGATCGAGGCGAGGGTATCAGTTGGTGTTAGAACGTTAGATTTACGTAATTGTTAAAAAGACATCAAGGTATGTCATTGATATCAAAGGTCAGCTCTAAGTTGATTAATCAAACTCATGAACAGATAGATGGTGCAACATGGTAGGCGGAGTCGGCAGACAGATTGGTAAACAGAAGGTGGCGCATCAGGCGTTTGTTGATCAGTTTTATCTGAATAAATTACTGACGGACATTGAACCCCAATATGCGAAGGCCGCGCAGGCGTTGTACACAACGCCAATGCATAAACCGATGCGTAAACCGATGCTTTCACAAAGCAGTATATTGACTGGTATTCAAAACAAGAGCGGTAAGTTACCGCAAGGACGAGTTGGCCGCTGGTTACAGAGGCTACGGGATCAAGTCCCTGGGTCGCAATCGAAAGCTAGGGTGAAGCAAAAAGTTCAATCGATCATCGCCACTAGCGTGACGGATCGCGTTAATCGTTTGCGGCATATGCACCTGGATCAGAAATGGATCAACTCAGCAGTTGTTAATGAGCTTCAAAACAGCACTGATAAAGATATCTCTCGCTTTGCGCGTAATAGCAATGAAAAGGTTGGTGAATATGTGGATCGAGCGCTGAATGAAGCGTCTCTGTTGTTACGCTCCTCTGATCAACATAAGTTCAATTCACAGGTACATATGCACAATTTACAGGCAAGAGCCAATGATGCCGTCAACCAACTCCAACATCGGGCGTTTTTATCTCATATCCGTTGGAAATCCGTTGCGCCGGCTGTTCGAGAATATTTAATCAACGATTTATCTGGCCGAGACGCTTTTGGACAAGTTAACCGGGATAAGGTTATCTCTAGTGTTGATGATGCACTTAAGCAGCGTGAGGCAGAAGAAGGTTATACCTCGCATCTTGAAGGCGCGCGTTTTAAGGCTTTTAAAAGTGAGGGTAATGCCAGGCTCAATGCCACGCAGATACGCACAACCAGTGGCAATGTCTATGCACTCATCAATACACCCACGGAAGAACAGGCGAGACTGATTAAACAACAGCATGGGGATATGCCGGTGCAAGGCGGAAAAAGTGTTGATTTGGGTAGAGGGGGGTTTGGGAGGGTTCGTTACGCGCAGAATATGGAGACAGGAGAAATCGTTGCCGTCAAAAAATTCTCCTCGCACAACAATGCTAAGACTGAATTGAAGGAACTGGCTGCTGTTGGTAAAGGGCGCTACTTTGTGGAGAGCCTGGACTATGCACACGTTCAGGCGAAGAATAAATCAGGCGTTTGGACCGAGAAGTCCTACGTATTCACGCCTCTGGCAAATCAGGGGGATGGTACCCGTTCAATAGCCTTGCTAGCGTCCTTACGTAACACCAATCCACTGGTCGCACGAAACTACTTTTTAGGGATCGCAAGAGAATATTCCTTAGCGATTGCTGCTTTGCATGAAAAGGGCATCTATCATCACGACATTAAGCCCGCTAATTTTCTCCATTCAAATGTTATGGGTCAAAATCCGGTCACCGGGAAACCACAAAGGCATCAGCAGATAAAAATTGGTGACTATGGTTTGGCAAGCAAAGACCAGTACTCGCGGCTTACACTAAATAATTCTTGGACGCGTGTGGGTGGAACGAACGGATATTTTCCACCGGAAGGTCGGAGTGGACCCTCGTATAAGAGCAGTAAACACGATGCTTTCAGCCTAGGTATGACCTTGCTTGAAATGAAGTTGGGCCGTCACCCTAAAATGGTACAGGGGCCCCATATACGGTTAAGCACTGGCCAAGCTATACAGTATAACTTTAGGTCGGATGGTAACTGTATTGGCCACACGCCTGTGAATCTGAATAATTTGCCACTTAATTGTGAGGATAATATTATCGCTAAGCTGTTGAATTTTAACTCCGAAAACAGGCTAACCCCTCTGGAGGCCTTCCGTGCCTTTTATGCTTTAGAGCAACAGCAGTGAGCATCGGTCGCAGACATCATTAGGCCAATTATACGAGATCCCTAAATCATGGATGTCCCGCTTGTCACCGACCAAATAAGGGGATTCACAGTATTAGGAGCTTTAGAGAAGAGCCAGCTATAGATTGCACCAACACCAACTAAAATAGCAGCTTCAAACAAGTAGCTTTGGCGAACCAAATACAATATTTCCGTCCGGAGCGCTTTGTATTCTTCTAGCAAGAACGACTTATCTGGTTCCATGCCTCTGATCTTCTCTAGCAGCTAACGCTCAGGCTGAGGGGCTTGCCGGAGCGGTGTGAGGCTTGTTGCATTCACCATAAACGAAACAGCAAAAACGACAGATGAATTTCTCAATCGGTAGGTAATCGTTTATGGCTAACTACGATGTTGAAGTTGGTGATAATAAAAATGTCTCGACGTGCCATTGTTGCGGTAGAAAATCGTGTGTTGGTCATGGGTTTGCTTACAACATACGCAGCAACATACGCAGGACATCCACACAGTGAACCCAAAAGCCTCGACATTTCCGTTAAGGGAAGGTTATTGGTTGATCACTGTCTGCCTGAGATTGCGTTTTCGCTGTGCTATTCAGCGATCGAACGGGTTTTTTTCCTTGCTTTCCACTGGAAGCGGAATGCCAACGACCGATTTTCCCAGGATAGGCGAAGTAACCGTCACATCGTAACCATCCCCCAAACCATCCCCATCCGCTTGAATGCTTACCGACGCTGTTATACGTTGAGCCTTAATGCTCGTGGCATTATCATCAGTAGCAGAACACAATAGCACGCACAGGACAGGCACATAGCCGTTTGAACTGGCGTCTGTAGGAGACTCAATATTGAGCTGGAGGTATTAAATGGCCGGAGGTTGGTCGCGGGATGGCGCAGTACAAGATCAAATTGATGCCAATGTAGAGGATGCGGTTAGGTTGGCCCGAAGTCGTCTCCCTAGTGGTGAGAGTTTAACCCATTGTGAAGCGTGTGATGCGCAGATACCGGAGGCCAGACGCAAAGTCATTGCTGGTGTGCGTCTCTGTGTGCACTGCCAGTCCGAATTGGATCAGCAGCAGACTGTTGAGAGTGGTTACAATCGCCGAGGCAGTAAGGACAGCCAGTTGCGATGATGGTTAGGAATGAGTACGAAACAACATACAATTTTCTTCAGTGTTTTGCATCTGTTGTAGCGGCAATGCACCAAAATACAGTATGTTGTTTCGTACTCATTCCTTAGTGTCCGTAGGATAGTGCACATC
>JARRRL010000201.1:0-4838 GCA_037380725.1 Gammaproteobacteria bacterium
CTACGATGTTCTCGGCTTGTGGGCCTTTTTGACCTTGAGTCACGGTAAATTCTACGCGCTGACCTTCTGCCACAGTTTTGAATCCTGAGCTAGCAATTGCACTGTAGTGAGCAAAAACGTCTGGACCAGATTCTTGTTCAATGAAACCGAAACCTTTTGCTTCGTTAAACCACTTGACGGTACCCTGAGATTTTTCAGACATAACTTTTTCCTGATGTAACAATTTAACGGTGTAACATGTATAGCAAAGAGAGCAGACTGGTACTTGGAAACAACTGATAAGATGACCTAGGGCCACTACTACGACAGGTTTCAAATAGCGGACTTTCTTCAAAGCTATCGCCAGTTTATCGAAGGTGGAGAAGAAGTCAATGGGTTGTTTTCGCATCAGACAAAAAAATGAATACAATGCGTCAAAATATGATCTACTCGGCATTTCGACTTTAACTTCAACATTAACGCATTGATATTGTCTCTCTTTAACTGGTCATATTATGATCCAATCAGAATGTTTGTGCCCAGAGCATCGCAAGCACATCACGGCTGAGCGCTAACACGGACTCGAAAACCCACATAAGGCCCCACCACATGGGAACGCACGATGTGAAATGGCGGAAGATTTAAGGCTGACGCGATCAAAGCTTGCTGCGCCACAGGCGCCACCACTCGGAAGTTATCCGCACGCGGCGACTGTGATAAAAAAAGGCGTTGCAACGCCGCGTATGGAGAAAGGTGCACTTTCAACACCATTTCCTCAAACTGCCGATACCGATAATAGTGATCCGGCGGGCCCGCACTGGCAACCAGCGTCAACGGCGCAATCAACACCCCATCACTCGGACCCAGTTGTTTGGCTAAGGCCTTCCATTGTCGCGCCTCAGGCGCGTAAGA
The DNA here is from genome assembly GCA_037380725.1 of Gammaproteobacteria bacterium. Classification (GTDB taxonomy): domain Bacteria; phylum Pseudomonadota; class Gammaproteobacteria; order Pseudomonadales; family JANQJO01; genus JARRRL01. The sequence goes on from JARRRL010000201.1 coordinate 892, forward strand.
TCGCCACTGACTCACGCCTTCCTCCCACAGGAAACCAACGCACAGCAGTAAAATAGCCAATAAGCTTCCTTTATAAACCCGCGAATGGGGCCGATTAACGCTATCAGCACGCCTTGTACTCAACAACCCACCTGTACCCAACAACCACAATACAGCAGCCAAGCTCCCCCAGAGAGGCGCAACCAACAACCATTGCTCCCCGATCTGTGTAGACACCATGCAGGCCAGTGCAACCACCGTGACCACCGCAAAAATCAACACGTTCCCACTCACCCATTGGAGTACCCCCCTCTCATCATCGCAACACCCCGCACGCACATCACGCCAACGCAGCACCATTGCAGCGTGCGGCCAGGCAAACCAACACAGCAAAATCACCACACCCACGAACGCCACCACGTGTACGTGAGCCAAGTCAGTCCAAGACCCCGTGTTTTGATGCACTGCATACCCAGGGACATGCCACCAAGAGAACCCCGCCTCCTTTCCCGCCCCCTGCCATTGAGTTTGCATACGGTAAAACAGACAGTTCAGCCCCATCACCACAAGCCAGCCTGTCGCCGCCCTAAACTGCCGCCACAGCACCAACAATACCCATGCCGCCACGCCAAAAGCCCAGCCCCGCGCATCAAGCCATGCCGCCACGCTCAACACACATATTGCCAATAAGTACCACGCCATTCGCTTGACATGATGAAAAATCAATAAAGCCAAACATGCACTCAAACCCAACACCATGAGCATCAACTCAGGTTGAAATTCTCCCACCACCATAATCGTGTGCGGACTCACCATGCTCACCAAAGCCGCAATCATCACAAATACCAGCATCGCGTGCTCAGGCAAGCTATCCGTCCTTCCACCGTGATCGCGCGTAGCGCCAAGCGTCATCCATCGTACAACAGCAAAAAAACATCCCAATAAACCCAGCAGCAGCAACATCACAATCACATTCAATGCGCGAAGGAGTACCAAGGAGTACCCCCATTGTTCATTTATCCACGCCCCCAATCTCAAAAATAAAGACGAACTGTTCAAATCAAGATTCAAAGACTGCAAGGCCAAAACAGCACCGATTTCGGATACGGGTCGCACCCCGACCGCCACGACAAAAATGACGCAACTGATCATAAATAGACTCCCCAATATCCACAGAGAGCCATTCATTTTTATCCACTCATACCGCAGCGGATCACGCAAAACATCCACGCGTTGCGCAATCTGGCCAACACAAACGCTCACCATTATCAAATAAAACATGGTCGCCATATGCCGATCAAAAATGGCCTCAGTGAGGGAAAAAAACGAATACCCCACGCACAACAAAATACCGATCATGGAAAACGTCTTGACCTCCGGATCCGAATCAAACAGATAGCGAACGAACAATCCGAGCGGCACCCACAGCGCAAATAATAAGCTAAACAGTCCAAAGATCCCTGTCGAAGCCAGTGAATCCAAATACTGGCTGTGAGCATGCTTGTACCCGTCGCCAAATGGACGAACCTGCTCCGTTCTCACTAAACGTTGACTCTCAGGAAGAAAAGTCCTCGGTCCTTTTCCCAGCAAGGGCGATTCCGCAAACAACAATCGAGCGGCAAACCACATTTCAAAACGCGCACCCAGTGACGACGCGGTGTTTTCAACTTCGTAATATTCGTGAATTTGCGCAAAACCTTCATGAATGCGCACATCCACCTGAAACAGTTTCGCGTGATACGCCGCCACCAAAGCCACAGACAAGGCCACAAAGGCCGCCAGCAGATAGACCCGCTTCACTTTCCGAATCCAGAACATAAAAATCAAAACAATCAATAACGAATACGTGACTAACGCGGCGCGGGATTCCGAACTGCCAATAGCGGCCCAGGCCCCGACAAATCCAAGCAAACCACACACCTTATGCGTAAATCGCCGACTCTCTGTGATCGCGCAAAAACCAAAAACACCCAAAAGCGCCGCCAAACAACCAAACAATATACGATGCCCCGCCATCCCCTCAACGGGTCGAAGTCCCTCGATGACATACTGATAAACACCCAGCAAGCCCGCGCACATTCCGCCAACGGCGCACGCCAATACCAAGCATGGGGCACTCAAGCGCAAACGGGTAAACAACATGATTAAAGGCAGGGATAACGCAAAACGTAAGGGCAAATCCAGTCTTCTCAATGACCAATAGTTCTGATCAGCTCCCAGCAACGCCAACATTTGCCACAGACCAAAAAAAGACAGCGCGATAGCGCACAAGCATTGACTGGGAGCAAGTGAGGTCAATGCATCCCGCTTCACAAACAGCAATCGCCCGAACCACGCCAGGGCGGCCAAAAGAATCACCCCCGTACTCAGAAGCATCGCCCACGGCACAGACAGCCCAAAAGCGACCATCATCAATACGGCTATCACAATCAGATGCTCACAGGACCGAACAACCTCGCGAGTCAAATCAAGCCATCCCCCATCCGCTTGCGGTAAGCATTCAAAATGCTCATTCAAAATCGGTACTGATCATCCCGCCAAAGCCTGACTGTCCAAAACCGCAGTCAGAGCACCCTTCAAAACGCACAGTTAGCGTGCAATTATTGCCAAATTTAGGTATCCTCACCCTAACTTTTTGAGGGCCTCCCCTGAAGTAACACGAGAAGTAACACAAAGATCACCCGATTGACAAACGGTGTCAATTCATACCCACCTAATACGAGCGCATGTTAAAGTATGAGTGAAAAAGTAGCCATAATTTTTGGTGGTAGTGGATCAGTAGGTATGGCATTTGTTGAGCATTTGCTGACCGCCCCCAGTTCTGACACCGCTTACAGCGTCATTATTCTAGCCGATCTCAGACCCCCCACGCCTTGCCACTATCAAACGCACTTAAAAGCAGGACTCTCAACGGGAAAAGTCACATATGTCTCCGTGGATGTTCGCGACATCCAGACGTTTAAAACACTACCAGCACGTTGCGACCTGATCGCAAACTTTGCGGCTGTTCACCGCGAACCGGGACACGCTTCCCATGAGTATTTTGAAACCAATTTAAAAGGAGCCGAATCGGTAACGGCTTACGCCACCCAAGCACACTGCACAAAGCTGTTATTTACCAGCAGCATTTCTCCATACGGTCCGGCAGACCAAGCGAAAACGGAAGCATCACTGCCCTGCCCCAATACCCCCTACGGCATCAGTAAATTGATCGCCGAAAAAATTCATTTGATATGGGCATCCGCCAAGAGCGAACGTCTCTTAATCATTGTCAGGCCTGGCGTACTCTTTGGCCCCGGAGAAGGCGGTAACGTCGGGCGGATGGCGCTCGGCGAAGGCCAGCAATGCATCGAGTATCCCCGCCTGATTGCCCCACATCAGGGAGTCGGATGATTGGCCGGTACCGATGTGGTAGTGCTTTTGCGGATCGATCTGCAACGCCGCCAGCTTCTCGGGAAAGCGGCTGTCGAAGCGTACCTCGTCGCCATGATAGAAGGACTGAATACTGCAGTAACTGCAGTCGAAGCCACAGTTCTCCACCGCGTCGAGAGTCAGCAGATTACAGCAGCGGGTGCGAGGCGAGGCAACCGGGCACCAGCCCAGACCCAGACGTTCCTTCTCCACCTGGACACGGCGAATTCTCTCCGCCGTATTGTTGTTTGCAAGCGGAATCTCGGGGTAGCTGAAAGGTTGCTCCCTGAGCGTCTGCCAGTGCTGGCGCAAATGGGAAAGGATCTGCTGTCTTCGAGGTTTCGGCGCTAAACCTGTCTCATCCAGAACAGGCCAAACTGAGGACAAATCACCGGCCTCCCACATGGCCATATCAACGGCAATATCACAAAGCTGCTTCAGCTCCTGTTGGGTAAAACGGTAGGCCAGGGCCTGTTGTTGCAGAAAGTTGCGTTGATTCTCCCCGAGGCGGGACCAGCCGGCCCGCGCACCGATTGGGCCGGGCGCCTCCAGGCGCT